>JAHIPE010000163.1 GCA_018894655.1 Actinomycetota bacterium | reverse complement strand
GGACAACTCCGGGAACGAGATAAAGCTCAAGCCGGGGTCTGTATGGATACAGCTTGTCCCCGCCACCGAGGAGGTGTCGATCGACTGACGAGTACCCCGGATTCACGATTCCCTTTTGTTGCGGGTAGCCGGCCTATTGAGTATGATGAAGTTAAGGCGAGCAGGAGATGAGGGATAGTGGAAAAAGCTACGGATACCGTAAAAAGAGGGCTGGCCGAGATGCTCAAGGGCGGGGTGATAATGGACGTCACTACCGTGGAACAAGCTCGCATCGCCGAGGAGGCCGGCGCGGTTGCGGTCATGGCCCTGGAGAGGGTGCCCGCGGACATAAGGGCCTCCGGTGGGGTAGCCCGCATGGCGGACCCCAAGGTGATAGAGGGCATAATGGAAGCGGTGACCGTCCCGGTGATGGCCAAGTGCCGGATAGGGCATTTCGTGGAGGCGCAGGTCCTGGAAGCGATGGGTGTCGACTACGTCGACGAGAGCGAGGTCCTGACACCAGCAGACGAGAGCTACCACGTGGACAAGCACCGGTTCAAGGTGCCGTTTGTGTGCGGCGCCATCAACCTTGGTGAGGCGCTCCGGCGCCTGGGGGAGGGCGCGGCGATGCTCAGGACCAAGGGCGAGGCGGGCACCGGGAACGTCATAGAGGCCGTGCGCCACATGCGGTCGATCACCGGCGAGGTTCGTCGGCTGGCAACGTTGCCGGAAGAGGAACTAATGTCGGCCGCCAAGGAACTCCGTGCCCCTTACGAGAGGGTTGTAGAGGTGGCGCGAACGGGAAAGCTCCCGGTGGTCAACTTCTCCGCCGGAGGGATTGCCACACCGGCCGACGCGGCGCTCATGATGCAACTGGGCGCGGACGGCGTGTTTGTGGGGTCGGGGATATTCAAGTCCGAGGAGCCAGCGGTAAGGGCCCGGGCGATCGTGCGGGCAACCACTCACTACGAGGACCCCGAGCTGATAGCGGAGGTCTCGAGAGGCCTGGGTGAGGCGATGAGAGGGATGGAGATAAGCGAGATCTCCAAGGAGAACCTGATTCAGTTCCGTGGCTGGTAACGAGCCAACCATCGGGGTTCTCGCTCTCCAGGGGGCGGTGGCCGAGCACCTGGTGATGATCGAGGCCTGCGGGGCCCGGGGGGTCGGAGTGAAACGCCCTTCCGGGCTCGACGGCGTTAACGGGCTAATCATCCCCGGAGGAGAAAGCACCACTGTTGGTAAACTAATTGATGAGTACGGGTTTGGGAACGCCCTGCTCGAACTGGGGGCGGCCGGCGTGCCGATGTTCGGCACCTGCGCCGGGCTCATCATAATGGCCGGCCGGGTGGAGGGCAGGCACGGGCCGGTGCTGGGGTTGGCCGACGTTACCGTCAGGCGCAACGCATTCGGGCGCCAGGTGGATTCGTTCGAGGAGGATGTAATTGTCAGGGGCATAGAGGACGAGAGCCGACCGTTTGGCGCGGTGTTCATCAGGGCCCCGGTGATAGAGGAGGTCGGTGCCGGTGTCGAGGTCATGGCGAGGCTCGAGAAAGGGGTGGTCATGGCGCGTGACGGAAACTATCTGACGAGCGCGTTTCACCCGGAGCTTACCGGAGATACCCGCGTCCACGATTACTTCCTGCGGATGGTGAGAGAGTCGATAAGTGAACGCGATATGGAGGTTTGAGAGATGTCAGGGCATTCGAAGTGGCACTCCATCAAGCACAAGAAGGGGAAGGAGGACGACAAGAGGGGGAAAATCTTCGGCAAGCTTTCCCAGAAGATAATAATCGCGGCGCGTGAAGGTGGGGGTAACCCGGACATGAACGCGGCCCTGGCGACCGCCATAGAGGCCGCCCGCGGCTACAGCATGCCGATGGACAACATCAAGAGGGCTATAAAGAAAGGTACCGGAGAGCTGGCGGGGGGCCAGCTCGAGCAGATGAGCTTCGAGGGATACGGGGCGGGAGGCGTGGCGGTGCTGGTGGAGGTCCTGACCGACAACAGGAACCGGGCTTCCTCGGAGGTGCGCTACGTTTTCAACAAGGCGGGTGGGCACCTGGGCGAGGTGGGTTCGGTGGCGTGGGTTTTCGAGAAGAAGGGTGTGTTCCTCGTGGAGAAGACCCCGGAGCACGACGAGGACGAGTTGCTGATGATAGCGCTCGAGGCAGGGGCGGATGACCTGAATGGCGAGAGTGACTACTGGGAGATCGTATGTGACGTGGAGCATTTCAGGAGCGTCCGGGAGAGCCTCGCCGAGGCCGGCATCGAGCCGGAGAGCTCCGACCTCACCATGTTCCCCAAGAACACCGTGCCGCTTGAAAAGAGCGACGCCAAGAAGGTACTCCGCTTGATAGAGGCGCTGGAGGAACTGGATGACGTCCACGACGTCTACGCCAACTTCGATATCCCCGACGAGGTGCTCCAGGAGGAGGCGACGGTCTCATGAGCGCCCCCCGCACGCCGCGGCTATCGCCTGGTGGGGGCGCCGATCGCCGGAGGGCCGTCCGGTGAAGGCATTGGGGATAGACCCGGGAATCACCAACACCGGGTTCGGGATGGTGGTGGAGGAGTCGGGGCGCATGAGTGTCCACCGGTACGGCTCGATAAAGACGCCCCCAGGCGCGGACATGTCGGACCGTCTTGATATCCTCTATCAAGAGACAATGGGAGTTATCCGCGAGCTGGGGCCGGACGTGGTGGTGATCGAGCAACTGTTCTTCAACACCAACCTCAAGACCGCGGTGTCGGTGGGACAGGCCAGGGGTGTGATTATCCTCGCCTGCAAGCACGCCGCGGTGGACTGGACCGAGTACACGCCTCTCCAGGTGAAGAAGGCCGTGGTGGGTAACGGAAACGCCGGTAAGGAGCAGGTGCGGTATATGGTGGGCGCCTTGCTGGAGATGAAGAATCCCCCGTCACCGCTGCACGCCAGTGACGCGCTGGCGCTGGCGATATGCCACCTGCAGTCGAGGAGGCTGCGAGAGTTGACCGGGAGTTGACGTTAGAATGATCTCCTACCTGGAGGGCAAGGTAATAGAAAAGAACGTCGACTACCTGGTGGTCCTGGTGGGCGGCCTGGGCTTCGAGGTGAGAGCCCCCGCGGGCACGATAGAGAAGGCGCCGGCGGTAGGAGGCAACGTATCCCTGTTTACCTACCTGCACGTCCGGCAGGATGTGTTGCAGCTTTACGGCTTCGGGTCGACGCGGGCCCGGGGGTTGTTCATCAAGCTGATGTCGGTCTCCGGATTCGGAGCCGCGAAGGCGCTGTCGGTCCTCTCGATCTTCTCCCCCGAAGGTTTCGGGGACATCATAGCGCGCGGGGATGCAGACGCACTCACCATGATCCCCGGCGTGGGCAAGAAGAGCGCGCAGCGCCTGCTCCTGGAGATGAGGGACAAGATAGAGCTGGCCTTTGAGGAGGTTGGGATGCCCGAGGGCCTGAGGGCGTCGCGGAGGGAGGCGGTGGAGGCGCTGGTGCAACTTGGTTACTCAAGGGGGGAGGCCCACGACGCCCTCAAGAAGTACCCGGCGGATGACGGGGAAGCTGGGGTCGAGGAGATGCTTCAGTTCGCCCTCAAGAACATAAACAGATAGGAGCAACGCATGCCGGACGATGACAACGCATTGACCTCGAAGGCGGTGTCGCGGGAGGAACAGGCAATTGACCTCACGCTGCGCCCCCGGCTCCTGGAGGAGTTCATCGGCCAGAGAGCCAAGAAGGAGCAGTTGCGCATATTCATCGAGGCAGCTCGGGGGCGAGGGGATGTCCTCGACCATGTCCTGCTCTCCGGGCCGCCCGGCCTGGGAAAGACGACGCTCGCCACGATTATCGCGGGTGAACTGAAGGTGAACATGAGGAACACCAGCGGGCCGGCGCTGGAGAGGCAGGGGGACCTGGCGGCGATACTCACCAACCTGGAGCCCGGCGATGTCCTGTTCATAGACGAGATACACCGCCTCCCCCCGGTCGTGGAGGAGATTCTCTACCCGGCAATGGAGGACTTCAAGATAGATATCATAATAGGGAAGGGCCCCGGTGCCCGCTCGGTGAGGCTGGAGTTGCCCAGGTATACGTTGATAGGCGCCACCACCAGGGTCGGCCTGATGACCGGCCCGCTGCTCACTCGTTTCGGGGTCTCCCTGAGGCTTGATTATTACCCCGAGGACGAGGTAGACGCGATAGTGAAGCGGGCCGCGAGAATCCTCGCGATCGAGGTGGATGACGAGGGGTCCGCCGAGACAGCCAGGCGAGCGCGGGGCACTCCCCGAATCGCCAACCGGCTGCTGAGAAGGGTCCGCGACTACGCCGAGGTGGAGGCCGAGGGGGTCGTGACTGGAGATGTGGCCAGAAAGGCGATGGCGATGCTCCAGATAGACCCGATGGGCCTGGACGTGCTGGACCAGGCGCTGCTCAGCGCGGTGATAGACAAGTTCGCGGGGGGGCCGGTGGGGTTGAAGACACTGGCGGCGGCGGTTGGGGAGGAGCCCGACACGCTGGAGGAGGTATACGAGCCGTTCCTCATGAAGTTAGGCTTCTTGAAGCGTACCCCCCGTGGGCGCGTGGCGACTCCCCACGCGTTCAAGCACATGGGGCGGGACGTCGAAGGCGGCGAGGGGAGCCTGTTTTAATAACTGATGCGGAGGAAACGGCGGTGAAGATACTCATTCACACGTGTTGCGCCCCGTGCCTCATACACCCCTACGACCTGTTCACCGGGCGGGGGTACGAGGTGGTGCCGTACTTCTACAACCCGAACATCCACCCGTTCCGAGAGTACCGGGAGCGCTACTTCGCCGCCCTCGACTACGCTTCAGAGAAAAACATGGAGCTCAGGGCGGGTCCGTACGAGATGGAGCGGTTTATAGCCGAGACCTCGCCCTGCGCCGGTGATCGGTGCGAGTGCTGCTATCGGATGAGGCTCGAACGATCCGCCGCCGAGGCGCGGGCTCTGGGCATCGAGGAGTACAGTACCACGCTCCTGGTGAGCCCCTACCAGGACCAGGGGCAAATCGAGGGGGCCGGGCAGGCCGCGGCCAAACGGCACGGCGTCATGTTCGCCTTCGAGGATATGAGCCCGGGGTACCGGGAGTCGGTGCGAATCTCCAGGGAGGCCGGAATGTACAGGCAGAAGTACTGCGGATGTATCTACAGTGAGAAGGAAAGATACCAGAAGAGCGACCCACCACGCCGATGAGGACCGAACTTTTCAACTATCCGCTCCCCCCGGAACTCATCGCTCAGGAACCCCTGCCTGAGCGTGATTCCAGCCGCCTCATGGTGGTTGAGCGGCGCTCCGGGTCTATAACTCACCGGCGGTTCAGCGACCTGCCCCGGCTGTTGGCCCCGGGCGACTGCCTGGTGGTGAACAGCTCCAGGGTCTTCCCGGGACGCATTCACGCCAGGAAGGAGACGGGGGGGGCGGTTGAACTGTTGCTCCTGGAGAGGGTATCCGGCGGCACCTGGAGTGTCCTGGTGGGAGGGGCACGCCTCAGGCCCGGCGTGAGGCTGTCGTTTCCCCGTAGCAGGGTATCCGCTGAGGTGGTGGAGTCCATCGAGGGAAGGGCTACGGTCAGGTTCGAGGCGCCGGGGGGAGAAGCGAAGACGATCGACGAGATGATCTTCGCCTGCGGCACGGTGCCGCTCCCCCCCTACATCAAGGAGGGTCCGGCCGACATGGAGAGGTACCAGACGGTTTACTCCGACAGGGAGATATCGGCGGCCGCTCCCACCGCGGGCCTTCATTTCACCTTACGCCTGATGGAGGAAGTGAAAGCGGCGGGCATCACCGTAGCCAGCCTGGAACTGGCAGTCGGGCTGGATACCTTCCTGCCGGTGAGGGAGGAGGAGGTCGAAGACCATGGGATTCACCAGGAGTGGTTCTCGGTGGATGAGCGCTGCGCGGGCATGCTCTACGACGCCCGGGAGCGCGGGGGGCGGGTGGTGGCGGTGGGGACCACCGTGGTGCGGGCGCTGGAAACGGTGGCCGGCCCGGGCGGCCGGGTAACACCCGGCTCGGGTCGCACCGGCCTCTTCATAACGCCGGGATACCGGTTCCGTGCCGTGGACGCGATGATAACCAACTTTCACTTCCCCCGTTCGACGTTACTCATGCTGGTGTGCGCTTTCGGGGGCCGCCCGCTGGTAATGGACGCCTACAGGGCGGCGGTCGGGGAGCGCTACCGTTTCTACTCGTTCGGCGACGCGATGCTGGTGAGGTGATGAATTCAACCTGTGGCGGCTTCGCTTTCCGGGTGGGTGCGCGCGACCCCTCGACACCTGCGCGGTGCGGCGTGCTCACCACCAGAAGCGGCGATGCCCAAACGCCGCTGTTCATGCCGGTGGCGACCCTTGCCTCGGTGAAGGCGGTAAGGCCGGAGGAGGTGCGCCGGCTTGGCTTCGAGATGGTCCTCGCCAACGCCTACCACCTCTGGCTGAGGCCCGGGGTGAAGGTTGTCGAGGGGGCGGGCGGGCTGCACCGGTTCATGGGCTGGGAGGGGCCGGTGCTCACCGACTCGGGCGGGTACCAGGTCATGAGCCTGGGAGGAGACGTGAAAATAACCCGCGAGGGCGCCTCCTTCCGTTCCCATCACAACGGGGAAAGGGTCTTCTTGAGCCCGGAACTATCCATGGACATACAGGAGCGGTTGGGCGCGGACATCGCGATGGTACTGGACGAGTGCCTGGAGTACCCGGTGAGCCGCCGGAGGGTCAGTGAGTCCCTCGAGTTGAACCGTGACTGGGCCGGGAGGTGCCGCGAAGTCCACCGGCGCGCCGACCAGGCGCTGTTCGGCATAGTCCAGGGTGGCATGTTCTCCGACCTGCGGGAGGTGAGCGCCCGGTCGGTTTCCCAGATAGGCTTCCAGGGGTACGGGCTGGGGGGGTTCAGCGTCGGAGAACCCCGGGAACTCACGCTCGAACTGGTCGAGCGCACGCTCTCCTTCCTGCCGGGGGACGCGCCACGGTACCTGATGGGAGTGGGGGACCCGCTGGGGGTGGCCGAGTCGGTGGCCCTGGGGGTGGACATGTTCGACTCCGCGTTTCCGACCCGCATAGCACGAAACGGCGCCGCGATAGTAACCGGGGGCCGGATAAACCTGCGGAACTCCCGCTTCACTGATGACTATGCCCCCCTGGACGACTCCTGCCGGTGCTACGCCTGCGGCAACTTCACCCGCGCCTACATTCGACACCTGGTGATGTCCAGGGAGATACTGGGGTTTCACCTCCTGACGGTCCATAACCTGCACCAGTTGTCCAGGCTCATGGCAGAGCTGAGGGAAGCGATAGCGGCGGGGCGCCTGGGGGAACTGCTCCGGCGGTTGCGGGCCCAACCGTGAATGACAAAGGTATACGCTTCCATTATGATAGGTGAATCGGTCAGACGACGAAACAGAGATTGGAAAGGGACGGTGCGCGATGGTATACGTTTTAGGGGTATTGGCGGCGAATCCGATGCTGCTTCTGGCTGCGGATGCGGCGAAGGAGGAAACCACCAAGGCGACCGGGTTCAGCGCCTGGGGGATGTGGCTGCTGATAGCGGCCATGATAGCGGTGTTCTACTTCGTGTTGATACGGCCGCAGCGCAAGCGGGCGCAGGAGCACGACAAGATGGTGACCGAGATCCAAAAAGGTGACGAGGTGGTGACCATTGGCGGAATCCACGGCATTATCAAGAGGTTTGGCGATGACACCGTGGTGATCGAGGTGGACAAAGGCGTCAGGATAACCCTGTCCCGTTCCGCGATATCCAAGTGCATCACCGAGCACGAGGAAGAGGAAGAGGAAGAGGAACCCGAGGAGGAGTACGAGGAGGAAGTCGAGGAGGAAAGCGAAGAGTAAGCGGGAGGTAGCGCGCCGGCGAGCCGGTCGCGGCCCGTTTTATTAGTTATGAATAGAAACACCAGGGACCTCATATCCATAGGAGTTGTCGTTCTCATACTTGCCTGCCTTTTCGGGGCGATACTCGTGTTTGACCTGAAGCCACGGCTTGGGCTGGACCTCCAGGGCGGCATCGGGCTCGTGTACAAGGCCAAGCCGGCCGAGGGGAAGAAGCTCGATACAGGCGTGCTGGACAAGACGGTGGACAAGATAAGGGACAGGGTTGACAGGCTCGGGGTGGCCGAGCCGGAGATAACCCGGCAGGGCATGGAGAACGTGCTGGTCCAGTTGCCGGGGATCAGCGATCCGGACCGGGCCAAGGAACTGGTGGGCACCACCGCCCAGATGCAGTTCAGGATCGTCGAGGACAGCAAGGAGGAGTCCGAGGTAAAGGACGACGAGAGCTGGAAGGTGACGGAAGGCGAGGAGGGCCTGAAGCCCGAGGCGGTGATAATCCTCCCTTATAAAGAGGACAAGTCCGTGGTCTTGCTGAAGCTGGGGCCGACGCTCCTGACCGGCGATGCCATAAAGAAGGCGCAGCTTGGCTACGGTGAAGAAGGTTCCCCCCAGATCGACTTCGAGCTGGACGGCGAAGGCAAGGACAAGTTCGGAGAGATCACCACCCAGAACCAGAACAAGCGCCTGGCTATCGTGCTCGACTACGTGGTGGAGTCTGCCCCCAATATCCAGGAGCCGATTACCGACGGCAGGGGCGAGATAACCGGGGAGTTCACCGACCAGGAGGCCAAGGACCTGGTGATCGTTCTCAACACCGGCGCGCTGCCGGTGGAACTGGTGCTCATCCACGAGCAGGATGTCTCCGCCACCCTGGGGCGCGACTCCCTCGACAAGGGGATGATAGCGGGGCTCGCGGGCCTGGCGATAGTGGCGCTGTTCATGCTCCTCTACTACCGGGCGATGGGTATCGTAACCTGCATGGGCCTGCTGGTCTTCGGCGGCCTCATGTACGGGTTCATCTGTGTGCTGGGCGAGTTCTGGAGCCTGACCATAGCCGGCATCGCCGGTATCATCGTTGCCATCGGGATAGCCGCCGACTCGAGCATCGTCTACTTCGAGCGCCTCAAGGAGGAGGTAAGGGCGGGGAGGACGCTTCGCAGCTCGGTGGATAGCGCATACAAGTCCGCGTTCCGCACCATACTGGCCGCGGACACCGTCTCCTTCGCCGCCGCCGCGATCCTCTATATCTTCGCGGTGGGCTCGGTCAAGGGGTTCGCCTTCACACTGGGGATGGCCACCGTCTTCGACGTCTTCATATCGTACTTTTTCGTAAGGCCGGTGACCGCGTTGCTTGCGCAGTGGAAGAGGTTCGGCACACCTCGGGCGATGGGTATAAGGCACCTGGAGGAGCCGGAGGCCGGGGGTGAGCCGTCTTGAGGATACTCCCGCGGCGGCGCGATATCGACATCATAGGGAAGAAGTACATCTGGTTCTCGCTGTCAGGGGTGATAATCCTCGTTGCCCTGGTGGCGCTGTTCACCAGGGGCCTCAACTTCGGGATCGACTTCACCGGTGGCACGCAGTTCAACATCAAGTGCGAGGACGGGACCTCCATCAGCCAGGTCCGGGACGTGATGGGGGAGTTCGGTTACGGCGACGCCAAGATCCAACTGGTCGAGGACAGCTCGTTCATCATAAAGACGCCGCGGCTTGACAAGGAGCAGATCTCCCTGATAGAGAAGGCGCTCGAGAAAAACGCCGGGATGGAGAAGCTCGAGGAAGTGTACGACGTCGGCCCCGGATGGGGTGCACAGGTCAGCCACCAGGCGCTTATCGCGCTGTTGGTGTTCCTGGTGGCGATCCTCATCTATATCAGCCTCCGCTTCGAGTTAAAGATGGCGATATGCGCCGTTATCGCGCTATTTCACGACGTGGTGGTTACGGTGGGGGTTTACGCGTTGGTGGGGCGGGAGGTGACCCCGGCGACGATCATCGCCGTGTTGACCATCATGGGTTACTCTCTATACGACACCATAGTCATCTTCGACCGGGTGAAGGAGAACACCGGCCTGCTTACCCGTCAGAGCAGGAAGACCTACTCCCAGACGGTGAACGATGCCTTGAACCAGGTCATGGCTCGCTCAATAAACACCTCGCTGACCACGCTGATACCGATCTTGGCGATCATGCTGTTCGGCGGCGAAACGCTCAAGGCGTTCGCGTTCGCGTTGTTCATCGGGGTCATAGCAGGTACGTGCTCCAGCATCTTTATCGCCAGCCCATTGCTTGCGGCGTGGAAGGAAACCGATCCGAAGTTCCGCGCCTACCGGGAGAGGGTGGAACGAAGGGATACTCGCAAGGCCCGCGCGGCGAAGACCGGTGAGGCCCAGGCGACGGCCGGCAAAGCGGCGGCCGGTGCGCGTTCCGGAACGAAGCCGGCGGCGAAGAAGAAGGTGGACGGAGCCCGGGCGGCTGAGGTGGCGAAACCTGAGCCCGCCGCCAAACCCAAACCCAAGCCGGCGGCCAGGAAGCCCGCGGGACAGAAGCCTGAGGGCCAGGCGAAATCGAGAACCAAGGGGCCCGGTAGCGGGAAGAAACGGAAGAAGAAAAAAAAGAAGAAGTAATGACCACTGATTCACCGGGAGCGGAAAAGCTCTTTTCACTCACCCGGCGATACATGTCCAAGGGTGGCCAGCGCCAGCTGGAGAAGGCTTACCAATTCGCGCGTGAATCGCACCAGGGCCAGTACCGGAAATCCGGGGAGAGCTATGTCGAGCACCCGGTCACGGTGGCGACATACCTGGCCGAGCTGGAACTGGACCCCGACACGATAAGTGCCGCCATCCTTCACGACGTAGTGGAAGACACCCCCCTGTCCTTGACGGACATTCGCTCAGAGTTCGGTGAGCAGATAGCGGAGGTCATCGAAGGCGTAACCAAGCTGGACCGCTTCAAGTTCTCTTCCCGCGAGGAGCAGCAGGCGGAGAACATGCGCAAGATGCTCATAGCGATGGCCGGGGACGTGAGGGTGATCCTTATCAAGCTCGCTGACCGGTTGCATAACATGGAGACGATCTCGGCCCTGAGGCCTGCCAGGCAGCGGGAGATATCCACGGAAACCCTGGAGATATACGCGCCGCTGGCTCACCGATTCGGTATATCACAGATAGAGTGGAGGCTGGAGGACCTCGCCTTCGAGGCCCTGTACCCCAAGCGTTACCAGCAGATACAGAAGATGGTGTCCGAGCGGAGGATGGAGAGAGAGAGGTACGCCAGGCAGGTCACCGAGCAGATCTCCGAGCAGCTGAAGAAGCACAAGATCAAGGCGGAGGCGTCCGGGCGAGTCAAGCACTTCTACAGCATCTACGAGAAGATGGTCAACAGGGGCATCGAGTTCGACGAGATAATGGACCTGTCGGCGGTCAGGGTGGTGGTCGATTCGGTGAAGGACTGCTACGGGGCGCTGGGGGTCATCCACTCCATCTGGAAGCCGGTTCCCGGGCGGTTCAAGGATTACGTCGCTATGCCAAAGTTGAACATGTACCGTTCACTTCACACCGTTGTCATGAGCCTGGAGGGACGCCCGCTGGAGATACAGATAAGGACCCGCGAGATGCACCGCACCGCGGAGTTCGGAATTGCCGCTCACTGGCTGTACAAGGAGTCCAAGCGCAGGGAGCACGGAGGCCGCGCCTGGTTGAAGCAGGTAATGGACTGGCAGCGTGAGCTACGGGACCCGACCGAGTTCATGAAGACGCTCAAGATCGACCTGTTCCAGGACGAGGTCTTCGTCTTCACCCCCAAGGGTGAGCTGATCTCGCTGTCCAGGGGGGCGACCCCGATCGACTTCGCCTATGCCATTCACACCGAGGTCGGACACAACTGCGTGGGCGCCAAGGTGAACGGGAAGATGGTTCCCCTCACCTACCAGGTCCAGACCGGAGACATCGTGGAGGTAATGACGTCCAAGACGTCAAAGGGGCCAAGCCGGGATTGGATGAACATCGTGGAGACGTCGCGCGCCCGCAACAAGATCCGCCAGTGGTTCAGCCGGGAGAGGCGCGAGGACGAGAGGCAGGAGGGCAAGGAAGCCTTTGACAGGGAACTGCGGAAGCGTGATCTGCCCAGTAAACGCAAGGAGGTGGAAAGGGTACTCGCGCAGGTTGGGGAGGATTATCACTGCGCCCGCATCGAGGACCTCTATCGCATGATGGGCGCACGCCAGATCTCGCCGGGCCAGGTCGTAAACAAGATCGCCCAGTATATAGGTCTTGAGAAGGAGAGCGTCATCGTCCCGGAGACCGAGGCGGAAACCCCGCCGCCGGGGGTCAGGGTAGTGGACGACCATATCCGCCAGAAGATAAAGGTCCATGGCGTAGACAACGCGCTGGTCACCATTGCCCGCTGCTGTTCCCCGAAGCCGGGTGACGACATAGTCGGTTTCGTGACCCGTGGGCGCGGCGTTTCTGTGCACCGCCGGGATTGCTCCAACGTGCGGGAACTCTCTCACGAGGTGGATCGCATGATCGATGTGACATGGGAGGAGATAACGCCGGAGATAAGGGTGGCGGAGATCCACGTCAAGGCGATGGACCGCCCCAAGCTGGTGCGGGATATAACCACCGTACTGGGGGACCAGCACGTCAATATCCTGTCGGCCTCTTTCTCGATCGATTCCCAGCACATGGCAAGCAGCAGCTATCTCTTCGAGATAGCTGGAAACGTCCACCTGGAGGAGATAATCAAGGAGCTCAGAAAGATAGATTCGGTGTACGATGTGAACGAGGTCGGTTCCACCGAGGATACAGGCACCGACTGAACCAAACGCAACAAAACGCAAGATGGGGCCTGGCACAAACGCAAGTATCTTTACCGCGGATTAGACGTGAGGGTGGACAGGTGGGAGAACTCTACATAAGAGGAATGAGCGTCGGGATGCTCAAGGCCAACTGCTTTATCGTCATGGACGCCGAAACAAAAGAGGGATATATAATCGACCCCGGGGGCGATTCCCGGCAGATACTGGACGCTGCTCGCCAGGAGGGGCTCCGGTGCCTGGGGATACTGTGTACTCACGGCCACATGGACCACGTGGGTGCGGTTGGAAAGGTGGCGGAGGAAACCGGCGCCCCGGTTTTCATCTCTGGTGAGGACTCTGGAATCCTGGAGGGGACCGGACGCGGGCTCGGAGGCAGGCTGGGTTCGCTGTTCGTCTCGAGGCCCGGCGGGGTGGAGCTTATCAAGGAGGGCGACACCCTGCGCCTGGGGGAGCACACGATTGAGGTCCTGCACACCCCGGGACACACGAGAGGCTCACTAAGCTTCCTTTGCGGTGGAAACCTCTTCTGCGGCGACCTGATATTCGAGGGTTCCGTCGGGCGCACCGACCTCAAGGGCGGTTCGCTGGCGCAGTTGCGGGAAGGGGTGAAGAGGAAGGTCTGGGTACTCCCCCCCGAGACCAGGATACTTTCCGGTCACGGGCCGGTGACATGCGTCGCCGCCGAGAAGGCGACAAACCCTTTTCTACGGAACCTGGGAGAGTGAGTGATGGCACTGAGATACCACGCGCCAAGAGGGACCTCCGACCTGGTGTACCCCGAATCGGAGAAGGTGGAGAGCCTGGTGGAGGCCGCCTGCGAGGCCTGCGCGCTGTACGGGTACCGTAGGGTAAGCACGCCTATCCTGGAGAGCACCGGGCTCTTCCGCCGGAGCATCGGCGAGGAGACCGATATCGTGACCAAGGAGATGTACACGTTCGAGGACTCGGGCGGCGAGTCGCTCACCCTCCGGCCGGAGGGTACCGCCCCGGTGGTACGGGCTTACCTGGAGATGGGCTTGAGGTCACAGGGCGTTCCCCAGAAGCTATACTACGCCGGTCCCATGTTCCGCCGGGAGAGGCCCCAGGCGGGGAGGTTCAGGCAGTTCAGCCAGGTGGGCGCCGAGGCTATCGGCAGTCCGGACCCCATGCTGGACGCGGAGATAATCTCGCTATCGGACGTGATCTTCAAAGGCCTCGGACTCCAGCGGTACACCCTCCTGCTCAACACCGTAGGCTGCCGGGGGTGCAGGCCCGCCTACCTCGAGGAGCTGGTCACGTTCCTCGGTGGCGCGTCAGGCGGGTTCTGCGAGCGTTGCCGGGAGCGCGCGACAAGGAACCCGCTACGAGTGTTTGACTGCAAGGAAGAGTGTTGCCGGGCGGCGCTTCAGGGCGCTCCGGTTATCCTGGACGCGGTATGTCCGGAGTGCGGGAAGCACTTCAAGACGGTCATATCGGGGCTCGAGAGTATTGGGGTGCCTTTCTCAATAGATAACCACCTGGTGCGCGGGCTCGACTACTACACCAGGACCACCTTCGAGTTCAAGTTCCGGGACCTTGGAGCCCAGGACACGGTATCGGCGGGTGGCCGCTACGACTACCTGGTGGAGGAACTGGGCGGCCCGGATACGCCCGCGGT
>JAHIPE010000017.1 GCA_018894655.1 Actinomycetota bacterium | reverse complement strand
TAGGCGCGGAGGCGTTCCAGGTTGATGGGGGTACCGTCCCCAATGTTGATGACCTTTTCCTCGAGGCCCTTGATGTCGGTCGCGCCGCCGACCTCGCCGCGCCTCTCCCTGACCAGGACGCTGTACCCGTCCCGGGCCAGGGTTATCGCCGCCACCATGCCCGAGATGCCCGCACCGACAATAACCTGCTCGCGCACCTGACCACCTTTCCTTTTCCCGACCCCGCAAGCCGATTCTTCTGTGAACCACCACGCCCTAAAGAACGTGGCTTCCCGCTTCACAGGCCGCCCCAACGGGCGTTCCTCCACGGGCAGTCAGGCTGGTCCCCAGCCTCAAGATATTCCTTGCGGCGTTCACGTCCCGGTGTGCGGCGTATCCGCAGTACGGGCATGAGTGCATCCTCTCTGAGAGCTTCTTGGGCACTTTGGCACCGCACTCTGAGCACGCCTGGGACGTGCCACGAGGGTTGACCTTCACTACCGACCCACCAGCCTCTTCCGCTTTGTAGGTAAGCATGCTTGAAAACGTCCCCCAGGAGGCGTCCGCGATCGTTTTCGCCAGGTTGTGGTTCTTTAGCATGTTCTTGATCCTGAGGTCCTCCACCAAGAACAGGTCGTACGTGTCGGCAAGCCGCCGTGTTACCTTGTGCAGGTAGTCTTTTCTCTGATTTGCTACCTTCTCGTGTAGCTTCGACGCGCGTTCTTTCTGCTTCTTGCGCCTACTGGAGCCACGCTTCTTCTTCGAGAGCATCCGCTGATGGTGGGCAAGATTCTTCTCTGATGCCCTCAAGCAGCGCTTGTGCTCGAAAGTGGTCCCGTCATCCAGTGTAAGCAGGTTCTCCAGGCCGACATCTATGCCGACGGGGTTCCGGTACGTGTCACGCTTCTCCACGTCGGGCAGCACCACGGAGAAGCACGCGTGCCACTTGCCGTTCTTGCGCACGATGGTGCAGGTCTTGACGACAGCCTCTTCCGGCACCTCTCGGTGGTAACGCATGTTGACGGAGCCGAGCTTGCCCAGGCGCAGCTTCGCTTTCCCGGGCCTGCCCGGCCTTATCTCGAACCCCGTGTTCTGCGGGTAGGTGAACGAGCTGTAGCGGTCTCTCCCCTTGTACCGCGGGTATCCGGGCTTCCGGCCCCTGTGTGCTCTCTCAAAGAACGCGTTAAACGCCCTGTCCAGGCGTCTCAGCACGTCCTGGAGCCCCTGTGAGTACACTTCTTGCAGGTAGGCGTCATCCCGGGTGGCTTCTTTAACCTCTGAGTACTGTTCCTCGTAGGAAATGGTCTTCTTGTGGTGTTTGTAGAGCAACCTTTTCTGGGTGAGCGCATCGTTGTAGACGTGGCGGCACGTCTCGATAACGCGGCTCAGCCTGGATGATTGCTCTTTATTTGGGTACAGGCGGTATTTGTACGTTTTTTTCATAGTTCTATTTTAGCAAGACCAACGACATGTTTAAGAACGCTCCTCGTGTTCGCCGTATCCCCGTCCTGAAGGAAGGGGTCTTGGCGAACGGTTAAGATAAACTTTCTAACATCTGTCGGTTGCCAATTTTACGTTACAGACGTATTTATGCAACAACCTCATATTGGTCTTTTCAAGGTGCTTGCCTTGCTAATACATTATAACATACGAGAAGGACATCGGAAAAAGGTCAGAGCATGACCAAAATTCGAAGACTCGATACAACGAAATACCATAGGATTCTATTGGATGGACGATGTTTTGACAATACACCCCCTGAACGAACGGTCATGGGGAGGTCGGATGGCTGAGCAGTTGATAATCGGCGCGGGGCTCTCCGAGCTGACCGCCTCGATTCTGCCGGCCCGCAACGGCCACTTCACGCTGTCATGACGCGATCTTTTCCTGGTGTCGTCCTGTATCATCCAGTTTGGTTTGCAGCGCGTTTGCACTTCAGCTTCATTTTCATGTGAGCCGCATTCACAGCTCACTGAAAGGCAGGGCGGTTGCTCCCGGTCCGAGTGGCAGCCTTATCTCTCCTGGATGGACCACGTAGCCAGGCAAAGCCCTATCACCGAAATCCGCTTGAAACGTCCTGATTGCAGAGGCCATTGTGGTGCGCGGAGTCGCTGTGAGCTTCACCTCGATGGGAACGAGCCCACCGGCGACTTCTACCAGGATGTCCACCTCCGAACCGGCAGAGGTCCGCCAGAAGTACACGCGCGGCTCAAGGCCTTGATGGGTCAATACTTTGACAATCTCCGACAGGACCGCGGTCTCCATTATTGCTCCGCCGAGTGGTCCTGATGCCGCATGCTCGGGATCCTTCAAGCCGGTGAGATAACAAAGAGTGCCCGTGTCCATGAAATATACTTTAGGTGTCTTGACCAGCCGTTTCCCGATGTTTGCAAAATAGGGTCGCAGGACGATGATCTGGTATGAAGCTTCGAGCACGGAAAGCCAGGCCTTTACGGTGTTTACAGCCACGCCGAGGTCTTTCGCCAGGTCACTCAGGTTAAGGAGTTGGGCACTCCGCGCCGCCAGCGCGGTGAGGAAAGATTGGAATTGAGACAAGTCGCCAACCTGGCGGATACTCCGCACATCGCGTTCGAGGTAGGTTTGGACGTAGCCCGCGTGCCACAAGCTTGCGTCGCGACCGGGGTTTGCGACGAGTTCAGGATAGTAACCTCGCAGGAAGTCCGCCCACAACTGCCTGGTCGAGGTTCCCTTCCGCCGGATGCCTTCTTCGGCGGATTCCCAAGGCGGCATAGCCTGCGGCCGACCCTCGGCCTCTCGCCGTGACATCGGAAGCAGGCGAAGCACTGCCGCTCTGCCGGCCAGGGATTCAGTGACATTGTCTAAAAGCAGCAGGTTCTGTGAACCGGTGAGAATGTACTGCCCGGGTTCGTGTCGATGGGCGTCGATCTGCTCCTTGACATAGGGAAGCATATCCGGCGCGTATTGGACCTCGTCGAAGATCACCGGCGCGGGAAAGGCCTCCATGAATCCCCTCGGGTCTTCGAGTGCTGCCGCACGGACGTCCGGCGGCTCAAGCGAAACATAGCGGCGGTTGCTGAAGAGATGTTGAAGCAACGTTGTCTTGCCCGACTGCCTGGGGCCGGTCAAGACGACAGCCGGAAACTCGGACGCAGCCTTTTCGAGAATAGGTTCCAGTGACCTCTTTATATATCTTCCAACCATACCCCATCTCCCTTATTAATTGTAATTATGCATTCTGACTGCAACATTGCAAGTATTGGCGGCGGCCCTTGTTCCGGATATCTACAGCGCGTTTGAAAAACCGTTGCGGTCGTTATACTACTGACCTGTCTTGAATGACCGGGCCGGCTCAGTACACCACCTCGTGGCCCATCTCCTCCTCCTGGAGCGGCGAGGTGAAGTACCTGTGTAACTCGGGTGGCAGGAGGTGGTAGTCGATGTCGGCAACCGGGGGGTACAGGTCGGCGGAGTTGTAGGTGTTCCAGAACAGGGAGGTCCGCTCCGACAGGCCTTCACGCTTGATGAAGTCGAGGGCGCCGGCCAGGGTCTTGCCGGTGTAGGTGCCCTCCAGTTTGATTCCGTCGTACCTCCTCGCCTTGTCTACGGCGTCCATGCCCTCCTCGGTGAACCGCGCGTAGTGCCTCCCGGCGAAGTTGTCTATCAAGGTGATGTCACCTGGGCGGACCCCCCGCAGGTTAGCCACCGGGCAGTTGCGCTTTAGAAACCGGGCGGTACGGTTGATGTGCCAGGCCAGGAGCCGGCGGTTGCAGGCCACCTTCTCCACCACCCGGACCGGGACCACCCTGCTGCTGAGCCCTGCCAGTTGCGCCCCCACGACCAGCCCCGCCGCGGTGCCGCCGCTCCCGTAGGTGACGAAGATGAACTCCGGCTCGGGGAGAAGCCCTTCGTCCACCTGTTGCTTTATCTCGAGGGCGGCGTTCACGTATCCCAAGCATCCCGGGAGGTTGGTGCCGCCGGGCGGTATCACGAACGGGAACATGCGCTTCTCCCGATCGTATCCGGCCATCATTCCCCGGGCGAACGCGAGGGGCATTGTCGCGACCGACCGGGCGACGACTAACTCGGCGCCGTGGAGGTAGTCCAGCAGCAGGTTCTTCCTGACGTAGGCGGCGTTGGGCTGGGGCATCAGTACGGCGATCGTCCGAACCCCCACCCTTTCCCCGTGGATGACCGTGGCAAGCACGTGGTTGGAGCCGGCGGCGCCGAACGTAATGGCGACATCGTGGCCGAGCGCGCGTGCCCGGGCGAGCAGGTACTCGAGCTTGCGTACCTTGTTCCCGCCGTAGTGGGGTGAGCTCAGGTCGTCTCGCTTGACGTACAGATCGCTGATGCCCTCGGAGCGGCACAGCCCCTCCAGCTTCTCCACCGGGGTCGGGTAGTCGCCCAGCGAGGTCCACTGGACCCCGCGCTCGAGGGCGGGGCACTCTGCGAACAGAAGCGGCCTTTCCATCGGTCTCCTGTCAATCGTCCGCCATCGCCACAGGTTAATCTACCACTTCTTGTATAGTAGATGCATGGGCCGGATAGTCTCTTTACTTGAATGGATAATGAACCAGTTGGGGTTCGCGATATGCCACCAGCTCCCCGAGAAGAGCCTGCACTTCGGGGGCAGGCAACTCCCGGTCTGCGCCAGGGACACGGGGCTGTTCCTGGGGTTCGCGGTATGCTTTCTGGCGCTGCTGATCATCTACCGGCGCGAGGGTGATCGCTTCCCGCCCTGGCAGGTGATGGCGGTGCTGGCGCTCTTCCTGGTCCCGACCGCCATCGACGCGATCACGTCGTACGCGGGGTGGCGAGAGACCACGAACCTGGTGAGGCTTGCCACCGGGGCGCTCGCGGGAACCGGGATCGCGGCCCTGGTGTTCCCGCTTGTGGTAAGCCAGCTGACCGGGAGAGAGGGCCAAAGGATCCCGCAGAGGTGGTGGAACGTCCTGCTGTTGCTCCTGGTGCCCGGGGGGATATGCCTGGCCCTCCTGCCCCGCCGGCCGTGGGCTTTCTGGGTATGGGCCCCGCTGGTGAGCCTTTCCATACTGTTCACGTTGCTGGTACTGAACTTCACGCTGATATCCCTGGTGGCGTCCACCGCGGGAGAGGGCCGCGCCCCGCGGGTCCTCTCGATCGGGGCACTGGCCGCCGCCGCGGCACTGGTCGAAATGGCGGTGTCGAACCGGCTCCACTGGATGGTGGAGAAACTCCTTTAAGGGCGGGGCGGCTACAGGGAAACCGAGAAACGTATAGAATAACGGAAAGAGGAGCGGCGTTTCCCGGGAGGGAGAACAGGAGGGCGGGCAACTATGCATATCGACAAGGAGAAAACAAGGATCACGGCGCTGGTGGGCCGCTTCCGGGTAGTGGGTGACATGTACATGTACCCGGGGGCAAGGCTGATGGACCTCGTCAATATGAAGGAACAGGTTTTCATGCCTATTACCGACGCGGAGATATATAGCCTGGGGGATGGAAAGCTCCTGCAGAAGGCAGCGTTCATCGGCCTCAACCGCAACCAGGTCTACTTGTTCTACCCGGTAGACCAGGACAAGCCGGAGGGCCAGGAGTAGCCTCCGCCGGGGCGTGGCGGCACTGCGCTGCTACCGTGCCTCCCCGATGTTCACCTCCTTGGTGGTGGTGACGCGGGCGAACCTCTTCAGTTGCTCTATATGACGTGTAATGAGGGTGTTTGCGTACTTGACCACCGTCACCCGGACCGTTTGCTTCCCTACGTTTCCGGGTGGCAGGAACTCAACCACGCACTCCTCGATCTCTTCGTCTGAGTGACCCATCAGCCGCAGCTTCTCGGCGGCGGTTTCCCGTGCTGTTTCCTCGTCGTGGTACATCCGGTAGTCGCAGGCGGCCGCGCTGGCAACATCGTCCACGTTCTGGACCGCGAAGATGCGTATCCAGATAGGAGGCCCCACCTCCACGATGATGAGGCCTATGAAGACGACGAGGATGCCCCACTTTACAATGGCGCGCATTATCATTCCGCTCTCGTCCAACATCAAGCACCTTAGCCGCAACTGCCGAACCTCCCAATCACACGCTACTCAATGATACTATCATCATCCACCGGTTCCCTTCCGTGCGGCGTAAGCTCCGACTGCTTTTTTCCCAGCAGCTGGGCGAGCAGCCGCTTGAGGGCGTTCATCTCCTCAGACCTGAGCAGCACCGAGATACCTGTGTACACCGCGGCCGCCACCGCCAGGGCAAGCCCGACCTGCAGCAGTTGGCCGCCGAAGCTATCGACCCCAACCAGGGACTCCACCAGCTTCGCTACGCCCCAGCAGGCGCCACCCATAAGCGCCGACGCCGCGCATATCTTGGCGAGTGACCAGGCCACCCCGCGGCCGTCCAGCCCCCCCAGCCTCTTCCTCAAGACAAGGGCGACGGCGAAAGCCCCTATCAGGTACGCTGTGGAGTGCCCCAGGGCAAGGCCGGACACCTTCATGACATCGCTTGAAAAAGTGTAGAAGAAGAGGAAGTCGATCCCGATGTTGAACCCGATGGTGATAGCCGCGAAGATCATGGGAGTCTTGGTGTCCTGCATCGAGTAGAAGACCTTGAGGATCAGCATGAAGGTCGAGAAGAAGAACAGGCCCAGCACGAAGCAGAAGATAACCGAGGCGAGCATCTCCGTGTCGCTGGCCCCGAAGTTGAGGTGCTGCAGAAGGAGCCGGACGATCGGCCTGGCGAGCACCGCGTAGGCGACGGAGGCTGGTATTATCACGAACGCGGTGGTCCTGATACCCAGGGACGTCGATTTCACGATCTTCGACTTCTCCTCCTTGACGGAATGCTCGGAGAGGATCGGGAACAGCGCGGTTATGATAGAGACGGCAATCACGCCGTACGGCAGCTGGAAGAAGATATAGCTGTACTGGAAAGCGGAGATGCCCCCCTGGACCTGCGCGGCCAGGATGTTGACCACCCACAACCCGACCTGGTTGATAAGGACGTACACAAGCACCGGGACCGCCAGGCGCCCCAGTTTCCTGACCGCGGGGTGCTTGACGTCCAGGACCGGCCGGTAACGGAAGCCGGTGCGTCGGAGCCACGGCAACTGGATCATCGCCATAGCTACAACGCCGAGAGTGGCCCCGATCGCCAGCACGTACTTGTTGGGATAAAAGTAGTAGATGGCGACCGTGGCAATTACCACAACGTTGTTGGTGATGGGGGCGAACGCGGGTATCGTGAAGTGCTTGTAGGAGTTGAGTATCCCGGTGTATATGGCGCATATGCCGTAGAAGATGATCTCGAAGATGAAGAAGCGCAGGAGGAACGTCGCGTCGGCCTGCATCTGGGAGCGGCCGTGAGACAGGAAGGTCTGGGCCTTTATCACGTACGGCGCGGCGATCGACAGGGCAACCGCGGTCACCGAGAGCAGTACCAGCGTGATGTTGAATACCGAGTTTGCGATGTACCAGGCCTCCTCCTCGCCTCTTGTCTTCATGTACTCGATGAACACCGGTATGAACAGCGAGGCCAGCACCCCGCCGATGATCATGTCGTAGATGATATTAGGGGTGATATTGGCAAGGTTGAACGAGTCGGCCATCCCCCTGGCGGTGAGGCCGAGCACCGCCGCCAGGGCGGCGACGCGGATGAAGCCGGTCACCCTGCTGATGGTGGTGCCAAGGGTCATGACCGAGGCGCCCCTGGCGAACGAGGCGGGTTTAAGACCCTGCTTCCGGTTCTTCTTTGTTATTGGCTCTTGAGAACTGGTGTTTTTTATGCTTTCCAACCTTTCGCCTTGCCGCTATCTTCAGTATCCATATCAGTGCGATGAGCCCCAGCAGGCCCCCCACCAGGATTATTGCGAACGTGTTGAACCGGCTGGTCCGGACGGGGATGTTCAGCTCGGCCAGGACGATGCGGTCGGTCTCCAGCCGGGCCGTGAAACGGACCTTACCTTTCTTGTTGGCTACCACGGGCACCTCGAAGAGGTTCTCCTTAGGCTCCAGGATGACATCGAGGGAGTCGCCGTCGGGGAAGGACAGCCCATTGCTTGAGAACTTGAGCACGGCCTTGATCTTGTAGGAGGTGCCGTTGATGATGGAGAAGGGCACCTCCGCTTTCTCGCTGGTCAGCGTGACCGAGCCCATCGCGGGGATGCCCACCTTGGCAAGCTCTCCGTCGATCGTTCTGATAACCGACTCCGCGTACTCCAGCCCCCGGGCCTCGCGGCCGCTCTGGCGCCACAGGTCGCTCTCGCTTATGAACAGGTTGCGCTCGAGCGAAGGGAGTATGGGGTTATCCGGCAGGGCAATCCCGGAGTAATCGTGGTACCGGTTCCGGGCGTAGCCCACCTGTGTGAAGTAGTCGTCCTCCTCGAGGTCGGGTCCCGGTATCTCCAGCACCGTGTCCTCGATGGGCGGCACCGCCGCCCAGCACTCGCCCAGCGTTACGCTCTCGAGCCACGGGGAACTATGGACGGCCTTCAGAATCTCGTCCAAGATACGGGCGGAAGGGCGCCACCAGTTGGGCCACAGAAGGACGCAGGCGCGCGTTCTGGCCGGCCTCTCCAGGTACAGGTTCGTGAGATCGGACAGTATGCACTGGGCGACGCCGTGGGGGTCCCCGCTCGGCCCCACCAGCCCGATGACCTTCTCCAGGCGGGCATCGGCGAACAGGCCGAGCACCTGCCGGCCGTAACCTGCGCCCGCGATTTCCACCGGAGAGCCCAGGGAGAGGCCTGTGGACAGCTTCCTGCCTTGCGAGGTCCGCTTCAGCAGTTGCCCGGATAGCAGGAGGAACCGCCCCGAATCGGCCTTCAGTTCACCAACCACCTGGGAGTTGGCTTTCAGGCCGGGTGGGTGGAGGGACTCCGCGTCCATCGCGCTTTCGAGGCCTTCCTCCAGCGTCTTATCCCCCATGGATATCTGTTGGCGGGCGTCTTCGGCCCAGTCAAGCGTGACCAGTGTCTCCAGGTCCGGTGAGGCGAAGGGGGTCGAGAGGAACTGGATACGCGGAGAGGCCGCCATCTCCTGGAAGCCGGAAACCACCACCGCCACGTCGGTGGCGGACGCGGAGTCGCTTCCCACCGATATCTCCTTCTCGCCTTTCCTGACCACGTAACCGTCGGCCATGTCCAGCATTTCCTCCAGGATGACCGGGGACAGGGAGAACGTGAAACGCAGGTCTTTCCACTTCTCCACCTCGCTCTCGATCGACCTGAACCAGCCCGGCTCCTTGCCGCTGGCGGAGCACTCCTCGGCCAGTTCATCGTCGTCGAACTTGCCGTCGGGTCCCAGGTGGGGAGGCTCCGAGAGGTCGAACACCATCGAAAGCTTCAGGGGGGTGAACCCCTCTGCTTCCTC
>JAHIPE010000162.1 GCA_018894655.1 Actinomycetota bacterium | reverse complement strand
AGGCGTCTATATTTGTCATTGCGGTAGCAACATCGCCGGAACGGTTGACTGCCGGCGGTTGGCCGAGTACGCCTTAAAGCTTCCCGGGGTGACTGTTTCCAGGGAGTACGAGTACATGTGCTCCGACCCCGGCCAGGCGCTTGTCAAGGAAGACGTGCGGGAACTGGGACTGGACCGGGTGGTGGTTGCCGCCTGTTCCCCCCGCATGCACGAGCATACTTTCCGAGCCAACATCGAGGAATCAGGGCTGAACCCGTACCTGCTGGAGATGGCGAACATCAGGGAGCAGTGCTCGTGGGTGCATTCCGACCCGGCGGCCGCTACCGCCAAGGCGCGGTCATTGCTCTCCGGAGCTGTCTTCAAGGCGCGGCTTGACCGCGAGCTAACGCCCCGCAGGTTCCCGGTGACTGGGGCGGTCCTGGTCATAGGAGCCGGTGTCGCCGGTATTCACGCCGCCCTGGGCATCGCGGGGGCGGGGAAGAAGGTCTACCTGGTGGAGAGGCAGCCGAGCATCGGCGGCCACATGGCCCAGCTTGACAAGACGTTCCCCACCCTGGATTGCTCCGCCTGCATACTGACCCCCAGGATGGTGGACGTGGCGCGCGAGCCCAACATCGAACTGCTGACCGCGAGTGAGCTGGTCGAGCTGAGCGGTTTCGTCGGGAACTTCAAGGCGACGGTGCACTCGAGGCCGCGCTACGTGGACCCCTCCTGCTGCACCGGGTGCGGCGACTGCCAGGATGCCTGCGTGCTGGCCGGTAAGGTACCGGACGAGTTCGAGGCCGGGCTGACGGAGCGCTCCGCCATCTACGTGCCGTTTCCCCAGTCGGTGCCGCTGTCGGCATCGGTGGATACCGGGAACTGCCTCATGGTGACGAAAGGCAAGTGTTCATCGCCTTGCCTGGATGCATGCGCCGCCTGCGCAATCGACTTCGACGCCCGGGAGGAGGTCCGCGAACTGGAGGTCGGGGCGGCGGTGGTGGCGACCGGCTTCGACGCGTTTGACGCGAGCCGCGTACCCCAGTTCGGATACGGTCGCTACCCGGAGGTCCTGACCGCGCTCCAGTTCGAGAGGATGCTATCGGCGTCCGGTCCAACCGGGGGAAGGATACTCACGCCCGGCGGCCGGGAGCCGGAGACGATAGCGTTTCTGCACTGCATCGGATCTCGCGATGAGAACACTAACCAGTACTGCTCCCGGGTCTGCTGCATGTACTCGATGAAGCAGGCGCACCTGGCTCGGGAGAAGACGTCCGCGAAGGTGTACGAGTTCTATATCGATGTCACCGCCTTCGGCAAGGGGTACCAGGAGTTCTACAGGTCGGTGCGCGATGAAGGGGTGTTCTTCGTGAGGGGGAAGTGCGCCGACGTTGCCCGGGTGGGAGGGCGGCTCAAGGTGTTCGCCGAGGATACCCTGCTGGGGCGGCAGGTGGAGCTTCCGGTGGACATGGTCGTGCTGGCCACCGGCCTGGAGCCCGCGGTGGGCGCACCTGAACTGGCGGCGGTCCTGGGGGTCCCCCTGGGCCCGGACGGATTCTTCACCGAGGCCCACCCCAAGCTACGGCCGGTGGAGGTGCATACCGCCGGCATCTTCCTGGCGGGGTGCTGCCAGGGGCCCAAGGATATCCCGGACACGGTGGCACAGGCCGGGGCCGCGGCCTCCGAGGCGATAGCGTTGCTGGACCGGGGAGAGGTGGATATCGAGGCCGCGGTATCGGCAATCGACAGGGAGTCATGCAGGGGATGCGCCTTATGTGTGCTGGCGTGCCCGTTAGAGGCGATCGAGCTGGACGGTGACGGCATCGCGGCGGTGAACGAAGCGTTGTGCAAGGGGTGCGGCATCTGCGCGGCGGTTTGCTTGTCAGGCACGGCTATCGTGGAGCACTCCACCGACGAACAGGTACTGGCCAACATAGAAGGGATACTGTGGTGAGACTGAAACGCGTGCAAGAGGGTGGATGCGGGCGGCCCCGGAGGCTCCCGGGCGGGACGCTGGCGACAATCGTCTTGGCGATCATGGTACTGGCGTTAATCACCCCGGGCTGCGGCAAGAAGGAGTCCACCAACGTTGTGAAGGTGGGGTACCTGCGAAGCGACCTCCACCAGCTTGCCTATTACGTAGCCCGGGAGAAGGGGTTTTTCACCGAGGAAGGGCTGGACGTGAAGGAAGGCGGGGTGTTCAACGCGGGCCCGGAGGAGATGAGCGCTTTCTCCGCCGGTGAGCTGGACATGGGGTACGTGGGATCCGCTCCGGCGGTGACGTTCGCCGCGCAGGACATGGTGGACATCCAGATAGTAGCCCAGGTCAACGCGGCCGGGTCCAGTATCGTTGTGCGAAGCGGCCTGGAGGCCGGAGACGTGTCGGCGCTGAAGGGCCGAACCGTGGCCGTCCCGGGGCACTCCACCGTCCAGGATTTCCTGCTGCGCCTGGCGTTGAAAGAGGCGGTGCTGGAGGAGAACGAGATCAACATCATCACCTTGAAGCCGCCGGAGACGATAGCCGCCCTTGGAAGCGGGCAGGTGGACGCGTTCGTGGCCTGGGAGCCGTACCCGCAGATCGCGGTGGTGCAGAACGCGGGATGGGTGCTGGAAAACTCGAGCGAGATATGGCCCCATCACCCGTGCTGTGTCCTGGTGGTTGACCGCGATTTCGCCTCCCGCAACCCGGACACGGTACGGCGCTTCGTGGCGGCTCACGTGAAGGCGACGCAGTACATTAACGACAACCCCCTGGAAGCGGCTGACATGGGGCACCTTTTCACCGGTCAGGACAGCGACGCCGTGGAGGCCGCCATGGGGAACATCGAGTTCGTGTATAAACTCAACGTGGAAGGTCTGGAGCGGTACGTTGAGTTCCTGAAGGAGATTGGGGTGGTAAAGGTCGAGAGCGCCGAATCGTTTTGCGATACCCTTATTGATCAGCAGTTTCTACCCCGGGAGAATTAGGTGCCCCGCTCCACAGATACGCTGGCATTCGAACGCCGCTGCATCCACTCCGGCTGCGTTCCGCTCCCTCGGCGTACTACAGGAGTACGCATCGGTCGCGCGCCTTGCCGGAGCGGCGCTTCGACGCTCTCGGTGCTTAACCGTATCTATGGAACGAGGCACCAGTAGTGAGAAAATGGAAGTACATCTCTCCACTGGTTGCCCTGGGCCTGTGGCAACTGCTGGCGATGGTGGGTGTGCTCGGCAGGACCCCGTCGCCGGTCGACGTTGCGGAGGGGTTCTACGACCTTATCGTCACCGGGCTACCGCCGGGCTACTACCTGCAGTGGCACCTGCTGGCCAGCCTGGAGCGGGTACTGGTCGGCTTTGCCTTTGCGTTGGTGCTGGCGGTGCCGCTGGGGATCCTCATGGGGTGGTCGCGCGGCTTCGATACCGTCATGGACCCCCTGGTGGAGGTCGTAAGGCCGGTCCCCCCCCTGGCCTGGCTACCGCTGGCCGTGATCTGGTTCGGGATAGGGATATTCTCCGCCGCCTTCATGATCTTCCTGGGGGCGTTCTTTCCGATCCTGCTGAACACGATAACAGGGGTGAAGTCGGTAGACCCGCACCTGGTAGAGGCGGCCCGCACGCTCGGCGCGCGCCGGAGGGCAATACTCCTCCGGGTGCTTACCCCCGGTGCCATGCCGTCCATCATCACCGGGGTACGCATCGGGATAGGCATTGGCTGGATGACGCTGGTGGCAGCGGAGATGACCGGTGTGAAGAGCGGGTACGGGCTCGGCTACCTGATCCTCACCGCCCGTGACATTGCCCGCTACGACATTGTGGTGGCGGGGATGGTCGTGATCGGAGTGGTAGGATTCCTGATGGACCGCCTGGTGAAGTACGCGGAAAAGAGGCTGCTCGGGTGGATGTAGGAGAAAATCACCCAACCAGCTTGAGGGCGGTCTCTCAGGCCGCCCGTGGCCAAGCAGAACCGCGCCTGAGAGACGCGGCTCAAACAATAAGATGCTTGAGGGCGGTCTCTCAGGCCGCCCGGGAAAAGAGGCTGCTCGGGTGGATGTAGGAGAAAACGGCGGGCCGGTGGTGGAACTGCGCTCGCTATCCAAGAGTTTCACCGAGAAGAAGACGGGCCGTGAACTCGAGGTCCTGGACCACCTGGACATGGAGGTCCGCCAGGGCCGCTTCACCTGCGTGGTGGGCCCGACCGGGTGTGGAAAGACCACCCTGCTGCGGCTGATAGGCGGGCTGGAGGTGCCCTCCTCCGGGGAGGTGCGATTCGAGGGGCGGCCTGTGACCGGCCCCGGGCCCCAGCGGGGGATGGTCTTCCAGGAGTACGCACTGTTCCCCTGGAGGACGGCGGTGAGAAACGTCACGTTCGGGCTTTCGCTAAAGGGCATCCCCCACAAGGAGGCGAGGGCACTGGCCGATGAGTACCTGGAGACGGTGGGCCTAACCGGGCACGAGGACCTCTATCCCCGGGAACTATCGGGGGGGATGAAGCAGAGGGTCGCGATTGCGCGCACGCTGGCCGCCCTGCCGAGGATACTGCTCATGGACGAACCGTTCGCGTCGCTTGACGCGCAGACCCGGAACGGCATGCAGGAGTTCCTGGTGGACCTGTGGCGGCGTACCGGCACCTCGATCGTCTTCGTGACCCACTTGGTGGACGAAGCGGTATTCATGGGGCAGGAGATAGTCGGCCTCTCCAGGCGGCCGGCGCGGGTTGTGAGGACGTTCGAGAACAACCTGCCGTACCCCCGGAGCCGAACCGGGGCCGAGTTCACCGAGCTTCGGGCGCGCATCCTCGAGTACCTTGCCGTGGAGATGTCAGAGTGATTTACGGGATTGCGCGTGACAGGGAGAGAAGTGATGACCGACAAAGAAAAAAGCGTCATAACCGGGTTCACCGGGGAGTTCTTCGATGAGCTGGTCGAGGGCACCGAGATAGGAGAGAAGGTACGCTCGTGCCTTCAGTGCGGTACCTGCACCGCCTCCTGCCCGGTGGCGTTCCAATCCGAGTTCGGGCCGCGAGAGATAGTGCGCAAGGTGCTTATCGGTGAGCCCGACGAGATACTGCGGCCCGAGGTGGTCTACTACTGTTCGGCGTGCTACTCGTGCGCGGTGAGGTGCCCGATGGGGATAAGGCTGACCGAACTGGTCAACCTGCTGCGCGACGTCATGGTGGACCGTGGGGAAGGCCCGCTGCCACCCCAGATGGAGATGGTCAAGAGCGTCGACAACTACGACAACCCCTGGCTGCTCCCCAGGGCACAGAGGGACCGTTGGGCAAGGAAGCTCGACACCCGCTTGAAGGTGCTCCCCCGGAAGAAAGCGAAGATGCTCTACTACCCCGGGTGCACCGCCGCCTACCTTCCCAACATGCAGAGGGTGGCGCTCGCCACCTCCGAGGTGCTCCAGAGGGCCGGCGTCGATTTCGGGATAATGGGACGCGAGGAGGTCTGCTGCGGCAGCACCGCGATGCGGGTGGGGGTTCGGGAGACGTTCGTCGCGCAGGTGGAGAAGAACACCGCCAGGATAAACGCGCTGGGCGTTGACAGCGTGGTAACCGCCTGCGCCGGTTGTTTCGGGATTATGAAGCACGAGTACCCCCGGGTTGATACGCTACAACCGGAGGTCCTGCATATATCCGAGGTCGTCGCCCGCCTGGTGGAGGAGGGGGGGCTCGAACTCGGCCCGATTACGCCCAGGGTGGTCACCTACCACGACCCGTGCCACCTGGCCCGGCACGGCGGGGTCGTGTCCGAGCCCAGGAAGGTGCTCGCGGCAATACCGGGGATAGAGCTTGTAGAGATGGCCAGGATCGGCCTGAACTCGCGGTGCTGCGGCGGTGGGGGAGGCCTGAGGACCGGGCACGCCGAGATGGCGGTGGATATCGCCTCTCAAAGGCAGCGGGAGGCGGTGGAGACCGGCGCGGAGCTACTGGTCACCTGCTGCCCGTTCTGCGAGCAGAACTTCTCTGACGCCCGGGATCACGACGGCGGGCTCCCGGTGGTGGACCTGGTGGAACTGGTGCTGGAGTCCATGAAGGCCGCCGAAGAACCCGGGCCTGACCCACCATT
>JAHIPE010000161.1 GCA_018894655.1 Actinomycetota bacterium | reverse complement strand
TTATCTCGTTCTTCACCAGGTCGGCGCCTATCACAACGCCGGTCAGGTACCTGGCACTGCCGGTAGCGCCGGCCCCTCGCAACGGGACATCCGGGCCGAGCTTCTCGCCGATCGCGCGGACGCCCTCCTGGACGGCGTTGATCGGCTGGCCCCTGGTCCTCAGGTACTCCGAGGCAACCACCTCGCCGGCGGTGTCAAGCGCCACGACGTTGGTGGAGACCGACCCGACGTCGACACCCAGGAAGACCTCCCCATCGGTCCCGAGGGGCCGCCCGCCTTCTCCCTCTACCTGCAATGCAATCCTCTCGTCTCGTGGGCGGCCGCTCACCTGGAACTGCCGCCGCCGGGCTTCCTTGCGGGGTTCGCGCGGTGCCGCCGGGGCGGCACTAACTGGGAAACGCCTCCTCTTCAGCGGACAGGTTGGCAAACTGCGTGTGTTCCCCTATCCAGGCAAGCTTGAACTTCCCGCCCTCCCCGTTCCTGTGCTTCGCCAGGTTGATCTCGGCTACTCCCCTACAATCAAGGTTCCTCGGCTCATCGACCTCCCGGCGGTAGATGAGTACCACCAGGTCCGCGTTCTGTTCGATGGCCCCTGACTCCCGGAGGTCCTCCAGGTTCGGCTCCTTCTTCCCCACGCTCTGCGAGGACCGCCGGAGCTGGGATGCGGCGATAACCGGGATCTCCAGTTCCATGGCCATGACCTTGAGGTCCCTGGCAATCCTGGACACCTCCTGGACCCTCCCCTCGCGGAAACCGGGGATATGCATGAGCTGTATGTAGTCGAGGATTATCAGCCCGATGTCCTCCTTGGACATCAGCTGCCTGGACTTGGAGCGCATCTGCGTCATCGTCAGGTCACCCGTATCGTCGATGAAGATGGGGGCGTTGCTAAGCACCCCGGTGGCGTCGACTATGTCCACGAAACGTTCGTCGCTTATCTTCCCTATTCGGTAGTCGGTGGAGCTAACCTTGGCCTGGGTGCACAGCAACCTCTCGGATATATCGACCTTGGACATCTCCATGCTGAATATAAGGACGCCCAGACCCCGGCGGACGCTGGCGTGGTGGGCGATGTTCAACGCGAAGCTCGTCTTTCCCATCGCCGTTCGGCCGCCCACTACGATGAGGTTCGACGGCTGAAGCCCGGACGTCAGCTTGTCCAGCCTCTCGAACCCTGTCTCGACCCCGGTAATCGCTGATCCCTGTTTTCGCGCTTTCTCCATCCTCTGGAAGCTCTCCTTCAGCGGCTCGTTGATGTGGGTGAGCCGCTCGCGCCTCATTCTCTTCCCCACCCCGAAGATGGCCGACTCCGACTTGTCGAAGGCCTCCTCTACACCGTTGGCGGTGCTGTACCCCAGGCTGGTGACCTCGTAGCCGACTTCGATCAGGCTCCGCTTGAACGCCATGTCCCTGACGATGCGGGCGTAGTGCTTGACGTTATGGGGGTTGGGCGTGTAATCGACCAGGGAGTAGATATACGCCCTGTCGCCGACCGACTCCAGTGTTCCGCGTTTCTTCAGTTCCTCCGCCAGGACCACGGGGTCAGTGGTCGAGCCGCCGGCGTACAACTCGACAAGCGTCCCGTAGATCTTTCGGTGGGCATCGGTGTAGAAGTCGTCGGCGACCAGCAACTCCTGGGCCTCGGCCGCCGCCCGGTGGGAGAGGATCATGGAGCCAAGTACCGACTCCTCCGCCTCCAGGTTGTGCGGAGGCACACGGTCCTGCCTGGTTGGAGGCTCGCCTGCCACCTTCCTTACTCCTGCCGCGAGTTGGATTCGCTATCAGCGCCCGGGTCCGGGCTGTCAGAGAAGCCGCCCGGGAGCTCCCCCGTTTCAGTTGAGCCGCGTCTCTCAGGCGCGGCTCCCGGGCGGGCTCTCCGCCCGCCCTCAGGCTCCCCCGTTTCAGTTGAGCCGCGTCTCTCAGGCGCGGCTCCCGGGCGGGCTCTCCACCCGCCCGGGGGAGGTTGGGCATGCTCGGGCGTACCGGCCTCCCCCTCTTCGGCCTCGACCGGCGGCTCCTCCGGCACGAACCCCTCGCCCTGGACCTCGAACTCGATATCGACAGTGACATCCGGGTGTAGCTTTATCGCCGCCTGGTAGGTGCCTACCGCCCGTATCCTTTCGTCCATGACGATCTTATACCTGTCGATCTCGTCGCCGGTCAACTCCTCGATCGCCTGGGCCAGTTGCCGGTTGGTCACCGAGCCGAAAAGCTTCCCGGTGGTGCTGCACCGCACTTCCACCTTGATGGGCTGTGAACGGATCCTCTCCGCGACCGCCTCCATGCCATCCCTTTCCCGGGCGGCCTTGACCACGAGCACCCTCTTCTGCTCCAGGGTCTCCTTCACGCGCCCCCGGGTGACCCCTATAGCGAAGCCACGAGGTATCAGGTAGTTACGGGCGTAGCCGCCCGCGACATCGACCACTTCGCCCATGCGGCCCAGCCGGTCTATGTTCTGTCTCAGCAGCACCTTCAAACGTTATCACCGTCCCCAGATAACCGGATTTGCTCGAGCTTACTTGTGGGGGTATGGAATGAGTGCAACCTCGCGGGCGTTCTTGATGGCCTTGGCCAGCTCAGCCTGGTGCTGTGTGCAGGTGCCGGTCACCCTTCGCGGCCGTATCTTGCCGCGTTCAGAGAGAAAGCGGCGCAGCGTACCCACGTCCTTGTAATCGATCCAGTCTATCTTCTCCTTGCAGAAGTAACAGTACCTTCGCTTCTGCTTCCTGGGATAGGCCGGAGCCTTTTTCTTGTCCTTGTCCCTTGATCTCGGTATGGCTCAAACACTCCTTTTCAACGTTACCAGGGGTACCCTTCTCCCCCTTCGATCGGCGGTATATCTATATCAGGCATGCCCTCGGCAGGCCCGGAGGGGGGCGTTCCGACAGGACCGTCCGCTCCTCGGGACAGGAACTGGACGTTCTGGGCCTGGACATCCACCGCCGAGCGCTTCTGCCCGTCCTCGGTCTCCCATGCCCGGTAACGGAGCTTGCCGTCGATTGCCGCACCGCTGCCTTTGGTGAGGTACTGGTGAACGGTCTCCGCCTGCCGCCCGAAGACCACTACGTTGAAGAAATCGACTCCCTCGACCCGCTCGCCCTGGTCGTTAGAGTATGGTATTCGGTTGACCGCAATCCCGAAACTGGTCACCGGCTTCCCCGCCGGGGTGAACTTGAGTTCGGGGTCCCTGGTCAGGTTGCCCACCAGGACCACTCTATTAAGACTTGCCATGGCCTACTCCTTTTTTTTGACCACCAGGGTCTTCAAGCGGAGAATATCGTCCCTGACACCCAGAACCCGCTCCAGCTCCCTCACGATATCCTTGTCCGAATCAAAGCTTACCACAGCGTAATGACCACTTTCCTCGTGGTCGATAGGGTACTCCAGGCGCCTCATCCCCCAGATATCCACACCTGTTACGGTCCCTCCCTCACGCGCTATCAACGACGAAACATCGTCAATCAACGCCTGCAACCGGTCCTCATCCAGCTCCGACCTTGCTATGAACAGCATCTCATACTTCCGCAAATCACCCTCCGTTTTCGGTGTCAACCAGGATATCATCCGTGATAGATAAGCCAAAAGCAACCGCAATTATAGCACCGCCCCCCGACCACTGCAATTGGCTGGGTAACGCTCCGGGATATGATACTGTTGTTGGAAAATAGGGGTTGCAACAGTTCGCTAAAACGTTGGCCGAATGGATAATCTCGAGGCGCAGTTCGAGGCGGACACCATCGTGGCGGCCTCCAAGGCGCTGAAGGCGGTCAAGGAGCACCCCCGTCATTGACCGTTGCGCCGGCACCTAGGAGACATCCCCATGCGCGAGCGAACAGGATATTGAGTTGAAACCCGACGGCTCCTTCGAGGTCCGGTTCGACCCGCCGGGGAGGTCCGCGGTGGTGCGCGCCGGGGCAACGGTAATGGACGCGGCGGTACTCTGTGGCGTCTGGATTGACGCTCCCTGTGGGGGCGGTGGCAACTGCGGGAAGTGCAGGGTTCGCGCCGGGGGCAACCTCGCGCGCCCCACCGGCGCCGAGCTCGAGGTTATCGGCGCCGGCGAGCTTGGAGAAGGCTTCCGGCTGGCCTGCCAGGCGGTGGTACTCGGCCCCGTGGAGGTGGAGCCACTGGCGGCGCCGGCGTGGGCCGGCGCCAAGTCCGGCCTCGGGGGGGAGGGCGCGATGGCGGTCGACCTCCCCGGTGTCCTCGAGACAGGCCCCTCAGGCAGGCCACTGGGGGCCGCCATCGACGTCGGCACCACCACGCTCTGTGCCTCGGTTCTCGACCTCACGGACGGGTCAAGGCTGGGGATCGCCTCCTCGGAGAACCCACAGGCGCGATTCGGCGCCGACGTCATGAGCCGCATCGAGAGGTGCTCGCGCGACCCCGGCGCGCGCGACCGGATGCACCGGGGTGTAATCTCCTCCATCAACGGGCTCCTGGAAGAGGTGACGGGATCGGCCGGGCGCCTGCCCGGCGACCTGGTCAGGCTGGTGATGGTCGGCAACACCACGATGGTCCACCTTGCCCTGGGGGAAGACCCCTCCCCGCTGGGGACCTCACCGTTCGAGACCCCCGTCAGGGGGCCGGTCGACGTCGACCCTTCCGATGTAGGCCTGGAAGCCGCCCCCTCCGCCCGGCTGCTGGTGCCCCGGGTGCTCTCCGGTTTCCTGGGGGCGGACATCGTTGCCTGCATGCTGGCGCTGGGAATAAGCGACTCTCTCGAAACCCGCATGGTGGTGGACCTTGGCACCAACGGGGAGATAGCGCTGGGCAACCGGGAGCGGTTGATAGCGTGCTCCACCGCGGCGGGGCCCGCCTTCGAGGGGGCGATGATCTCCTCGGGGATGAGGGCGGCCCCCGGGGCGATAGAGGCGTTCAGCCGCGACGGCAGGCTCACCCCCCGTGTGCTGGGTGGCGGCAGGCCCTCCGGCATCTGCGGCTCGGGGCTTCTGGATTGCGTAGCAGCCCTCCTGGACGCCGGGTTGCTGTTGCCATCGGGTAGGCTGCTCCCACCTGGAGAGGCACAGCGAATCGCCCCTGGGCGCATTACCGGGGACGCCGGGCAACGGGAGTTCCACCTCGCGCCGGGGACCGGGCTTTCCCTGGGCCAGGAAGATATTCGCCAGGTGCAGCTCGCCAAGGGGGCGATACGGGCGGGGGTCGATATCCTTTGCTCGTCGATGGGCTCGGATTACGGGCAGGTGAGCCGTGTATACCTTGCCGGCGTGTTCGGCAGCTTCCTCAAGCCGTCCAGCGCGGTTGCGGTCGGCTTGCTTCCCCACGCCCTCGAGCGCCGCATCGAGTTCGCCGGCAACGCTGCGCTCTTAGGGGCCGAGATGATGCTAGCCTCCGAGCGGCAGTGGTCTCGGGCACTTAAGATATCCAGGGAGGTCGAGGTAGCCGAGCTATCCGGGGACCCCCTGTTCGAGAAGGCGTTCATCGAAAGCCTGTCTTTCCCCGACAACCGTACCCCTAAAGGGGTCTGACGCAACCGCAACTGGCTGGTAAACGACTGCTACAAGGCGTTATGGCCAGGCTTAGTACCCCGTTCCATAAATACGCTTGCATTCGAACGTCGATGCATCCGCACCTGCCGCGTTCCGCTCCCTCGCGGTACTCACGGAGTACAGCTCGGTCGCGCGCCTTGCATGAGCGGCGCCTCGGCGCTCTCGATACGATACCGTATTTATGGAACGGGGCACTTAGGGAAATGGGAGACGGTGTCGAATGCGGTTCAGATTGAGGTTCTGGGCTGAGAGTATCTCTCCACCGGAGATACTCCGGCACGGATTGGCGCTGCTCAATGAGTTCTCGGCGGGTGTCGGGGTGGCGCTCTTCGAGGACTCAATGACCGATGAGAACGCCCGAGCCTTTCGCGACCTGGCCGCTGAAGGTGTGGAGGTCGTATTCTGGCCGCTCCTGCCATGTGAGAGCGGGTACTTTCCCGGCGAGGACAACATCGCGGAGTTCAGGGAACTGACCGAGCGGTCTATCGAGTGGGCCGGCGCCTACGGCGTTGTGCCCGACATGATAGCGGTTGACCAGGAACTGCCTTTCTCCCAGATGCGGGAGGTCCTGGATGCCGCACCCCTTGAGCGGGTTTATCGAGCGGTGAAGGTGTGCGCATCAAATCTGGGCTGGAGCAGGTATCAGGGCGCCAAGCGCGATTTGCGCCTCCTCAACTCGTGGATTCGCGAGCGAGGGATAAGGACTCTGTCCGCCTGCCTGCCCTGGGTGGCACTGGAGGTCGAGAGCACTTACGAGGTAATACAGGACATGATGGAGACCCCGGTGATGGGGGTCGATTGGGACGTGATAAGCCCGATGGTCTACGTCTCCATGATAGTGGGGATGACCGGTGGGCTGATCTCGGAGAGGGACGCCAACTGGCTGGTTTTCGCGATATGCCTGGCGCTCCGGTCCGCGCGGGGCGACACAGCTGGAGTCTCCCTGGGGGTCACCGGGACCGGTGTCTTCGAGAACGAACCGGTGTTTGAGGAACCGGAGGAACTCCTCCGCGGGGTAGAGGCCGCGCTGGCCGCAGGCGTAAGGGACGTTAGTGTTTACAACCTGGAGGGTCTTCTCTCCAGGGGGAACCCCCGCAGGTGGTTCGAGGCGGTAAGGGGTGCCCGTCCCAGGGTCCCCCCGCGGTCGGAAAAGGTAGTCCTGGCGCTTGCCGCGGGCAGGAACATCCACCCATTGCTGGGCCGGCTGGCAAGTGCACTTTCTACCGTGTTAAAATCCCATGACCGGTAGATGGAAGGACAAGGAGAGATGATGTTCGAGGGTCTCGGTGACCGGCTCCAGGATGTCTTTACCAAGCTCCGCGGTAAGGGCAAGTTGAGCGAGAAAGACATTGACGCGGCGATGAGGGAGATCCGCCTGGTCCTATTGGAGGCGGATGTCAACTTCAAGGTCGTCAAGATGCTTACTGACCGTATACGGACCCGGGCGTACGGCGAGGAAGTGACAAAAAGCGTTACCCCGGCGCAGCAGGTGGTGAAGATCGTTTACGACGAGATGACCGATATTCTCGGCGGCAGCGGGAAGGGACTCAACTTCGCTCACCACCCTCCGTCGGTGCTGATGCTGGTCGGGCTCCAGGGGAGCGGCAAGACAACCGCCGCGGCGAAGCTCGCGGTGATGCTCCGGAGTCAGGGCAGGGAGCCGATGCTGGTGGCGGCGGACGTGTACCGTCCCGCGGCGGTAGAGCAACTGCAGGCGCTCGGCGCGCAGATAGACATCCCGGTGGCTTACTACAAGCACAAGAGCGCGCAGGAGATAGTGGAGGAAGCGGTGGGGGAGGCCTCGCGGGCCGGCCGGGACGTGGTGATCCTCGATACCGCGGGGCAGTTGCATATCGACGAGGAGATGATGCAGGAACTGGTGGACATCAAGAGCTCCATCACCCCCAGCGAGACCCTTTTAGTTGTGGACGCGATGACCGGGCAGGACGCGGTGAATGTGGCGCTGGCGTTCCGCGAGAAACTCGATTTCGACGGGATACTCATAACCAAGATGGACGGCGACGCCAGGGGCGGGGCTGCCCTTTCGATGAAGACGGTGACCGGCAAGCCGATCAAGCTGGCCTCGGTGGGGGAGAAAGTGGACGACCTCGAGACGTTCCACCCGGACCGCGTGGCCTCTCGAATCCTCGGTATGGGCGATATCGTGACGTTGGTGGAGAAGGCCGAGGAAACGATGACCGAGGAGCGCGCCCTCAAGTTGGAGGAGAAGCTTCGAAAGCACAAGTTCGACTTCGATGACTTCCTGGAGCAGATGCAGCAGGTCAGGCAGATGGGGGGCCTGGAGAAGGTGCTGGAGATGGTACCCGGTATGGGTAGCATCTCCCGGGCCCAGGGGCTGGACATGGATGAACGGCACCTCAAGAGGATTGAGGCTATCATCCAGTCGATGACTCCCGACGAGAGGAAAAGCGCGCATCTACTCAACGCCAGCCGCAGACGGCGTATCGCTCGGGGTAGCGGGACGTCGACCCAGGACGTGAACCAACTGGTCAAACAGTTCACCCAGATGCAGAAGATGATGAAGCAGTTGACCGGGAAAGGCGGGGGGATGGGGATGCTCAAGAGGCTCTTTCCCTTCTAGCCCGGCTGTTCTGCTACAATGAACCGAAAGGAGGGGATTCGGTGGTTAGGATTAGGCTGCGAAGGATGGGAAAGAAGAAACAGCCGGTGTACCGGATAGTTGTCGCGGATAAGCGAATGCCACGCGACGGTCGCTACATCGAGGCACTTGGTTCTTACAACCCGATGACCGAACCGTCTGAGATCAAGATCGACTCCGAGAGAGCGATGTACTGGCTCAAGCAAGGGGCACAGCCCAGCAGGCAGGTGCAGAACCTCATGAAGATCGACGGGGTCTGGGACCAATTCATCACATCCAAGAAAACTTGAACTCGAACTGCATGTTGAGAGTGGAGGCTGCTCATGATGGAAGATCTCCTGGAGTACCTTGCAAGGGCGCTGGTTGATAACCCCGATGACGTACACGTAGAAGTGATTGAGGGAGAGCGCTCGGCCATCTTGCAGTTGAAGGTTCATCCTGACGACGTCGGGAAGGTGATCGGCAAGCAGGGGCGGATCGCAAATGCGCTGCGGACGCTGGTCAAGGCCGCGGCGGCCAAGGAAGGCAAGAATGCTATCGTAGAGATAATTGATTGAGCGGTATGGGTGAAAAGCCGGGAGAAGACGAACTCCTGGTGGTTGGCATGATACTGAGGCCCCACGGCGTTCGTGGGGCCGTCGTCGTGGAGGCGATAAGCGACTTCCCCGGGAGGTTCCTGCCGGGTAGCCGGCTACTGCTGGAGACGTTGGCCACGTTTCGGGACGTTGTGGTGAACTCTTCCTCGCCGCACAAGGGCCGCCTGCTGGTGATCCTTGAAGGCGTGGATGACCGCGACCAGGCGGAGCGGTTGCGGGGTTGCCATCTGTGGATATCCGCGCGGCAGGTGGACACGCTGGGGGAGGGGGAGTACTGGATTCATGAACTCATCGGGATGAACGTGCTCCGCGAGGACGGGTCCGAACTTGGCCGGGTAAGGGATATCGCCCTGCGGGACGTTCAGGATATCCTTACGGTGGCCCGCCCGGATGGACGCGAGTTTCAGGTGCCGTTCGTTGGGGAGTTCGTGAGGGGCGTTGATACCGGCAACCGGACGATAACGGTGAGGTTGATAGAAGGGATGGTTCCCGGGGATTGAAAGCGCACATCTTTTGCGTGTTGCCCGAGATGCTCGCTTCGCCGATGGAGGCGGGGGTGGTGGCGCGCGCCGTGGTGGCGGGCGCCCTGGAGGTCGTGGTCCACGACCTGCACCGGTTGAGCCCCGATGCCCATCACAAGGTGGACGATTGCCCGTACGGGGGTGGGCCGGGGATGGTGCTTCGGGTGGACGTCGTGGCTCACGCCATCGAGGCCGTCTTCGGGTGCGAAGCGGGGAAGCTGCGGCGGCGGATGCCGGTTGTGCTCCTTACCCCCCAGGGTGAGCGTTTCAGCCAGGGGGTTGCCCGTTCCCTTGCCGGCGAGGAGTCACTGGTGTTCATCTGCGGGAGGTACGAGGGGGTTGACGAGCGCATACGCGAGAACATCGCCGGACGTGAGTTGTCCATCGGCGACTTCGTGCTGAGCGGTGGAGAGATAGCCGCCGCGGTGGTGCTCGAGTCGGTGGCCCGCCTGTTGCCGGGCGTATTGGGAAACGAGAGGTCGGTGGAGGAGGAGTCGTTCGCCGGCTCCCTCCTGGAGTACCCGCAGTACACCAGGCCCGCGTCTTTCGCGGGGTGGGAGGTACCAGAGATACTGCTGAGCGGTGACCATCAGCGCATACGGGATTGGCGCCGGGAGCAGGCGCTGGAGCGAACCCGGACGAGAAGGCCCGACCTCCTACGGGGCCGAGACGACTGATCGCTGCCCGATGTGGAGGCCTCTACCTACTTCAACGCTCTTCTGCTATAGTTTACTGGTCCTATTTCTCCCAGGAGAGCAGAGATGAAAGAGATCGAGACGTTCGAGAGAAGCCAGATGAGGGATGACCTCCACCAGTTCTCGCCGGGGGACACGGTCAAGGTTACCGTTGAGGTCTCCGAGACCATGGGTACCGGCGAGAAGAGGACGGTGCGCAAGCGTACCCAGGCCTTCCAAGGGCTTGTTATCCGGCGCCAGGGCAGCGGGGCCAGGGAGACGTTCACCGTGCGGAAGATATCGTTCGGGGTCGGCGTGGAGCGAACGTTCCCGGTCCACTCTCCCACGATAAAGGACATCACCGTCGTCTCCGAAGGCGACGTAAGAAGGGCCAAGCTCTACTACATCAGGGACAAGGTAGGCAAGGCCGCCCGGGTGAAGAAAAAGAAGTTTTCCTGAGCCCCGCCTTGTCGATGAACCCCAACGCCCCCAGGGACCCTGGCGCGGACCGCCCTCAGGCCACTCCCACCGAGAACGTTCGGGAACAAGAGCCCTCCGCTGAAGAGTCTGAGTCCCGTTCACCTGACGACAAAGGGCCGGTGGAGCACCGCCGCTCGTTAAAGCGGTCCGTTCTCGAGATACTGATAATCGTCGTCATCGCCGCGGTGCTCGCGGTTTTCATCCAGTCATTCGCGTTGAAGACGTTCATCATACCGTCGTCGTCGATGAGCCCGACCCTTCAGATAGGGGACCGTGTGATGGTGGACAGGGTCACCTACTACTTCAGGAAGCCCCGCGGGGGGGATATCATCGTGTTTCGCTTTCCACCCACCGAGCCGGAGGCGATGAATACCTCGAACCCACTGTACTGGCCCTTCGAGAGGATAGGCGAGACGTTGCGTCTTGCCAACAAGAACAGCAGCCCCCCGTATGTCAAGAGGGTGGTTGCCACCGAGGGGGAAACCGTCGAGCTCAGGAAAGGAATATTGTACATCGACGGGAAGAAGGTAGACGAGGAGTACGTGGTGAAAGACACCGATGACTACGGTCCGGAGAAGGTCCCCGAAGGGATGCTGTTATGCCTGGGTGACAACAGGGCGAACTCGCGGGACGGCCGGTTCTGGGGCATGGTCCCCATAAGAAGTGTAATCGGGAGGGTGTTCTTGATATGGTGGCCACCAAGCCATTTCGGCAAGCCCGGGTGATAGAGGGATCCGGGGATGGGCTGTGGGGCGCCGCCGGTGACGTGGACACCATGGGGATGTCGGTAAGGGAGGTCCGCGCGCTGCTTGCTTCGGAGCGAAAGCCGGACCCCGGCCTCCTGGCCAGTTTGGCCAGGGACCCCAGGGTGACCGTCAGGCGGCTCGCCTACAGTGCGCTCAGGCGCGGGGGTGACCTTACCTTCAACGAGGAGGTGTTCCGTTGCTCGGGAATCCGTTTCCTGGCCGGCGCCGACGAGGCGGGGAGGGGGGCGCTGGCGGGACCGTTGGTGGCGGCCGCGGTGATGTTCGATCCGGGTGTGGTGGTCGAAGGAGTGGACGATTCCAAGGCCCTTACCCCCGAGGTCAGGGAGGAGCTATACCGGGAGATAGTCACCCGCGCCCGAAGTGTTTCGGTGGTGTTCATAGGTCCAGGCATGATAGACCGCTGGGGGCTGCAGCGGGCGAACCTGAAGGCGCTGGGAGACGCCGTCGCCGGCGTCGGCTCGAGGTGCGAATGCGTCATTTGCGACCACTTTTCACTCAAGGGATGCGCGGTCCCCACATTCGGAATCCCGAAAGCGGACGCCACTTTCCAGTCGGTGGCGGCGGCAAGCATCGTCGCCAAGGTCGAGCGGGACCGGGTGATGATGTCGTTGCACCGGTTCTTTCCCTGCTACGGGTTCGAGAGCAACAAGGGGTACGGCACCGAGGAGCACAGGTGCGCACTGGCGGCACACGGGCCCTCGAGGTTCCACCGGTTTTCGTTCCGGTGCGTCCCGGAAGGCGATGAAGATGAAAGGCTCTGGGGGCCGTAGGTGGTGGGAAGCGCGGATGACCGGAGGAAGGCGCTGGGCCGCCTGAGCGAGGACCTCGCCTGCAGGTACCTGGAGGGCGAGGGGTTCGAGATTATCGAGCGCAACTGGCGCACCTGCGATGGGGAGATCGATATCGTGGCCCGGTACGGAGACCTCGTCGCGTTCGTGGAGGTGAAGGCGAGGAGGGGTACCCGGTTCGGCGAGCCCGAGGAATCGGTAACCCCGTCTAAGATACGCCGGATAAGGCGCGTCGCGGCAGAGTACCTCAGCCAGGCACCTGTATCCGGAGAGGTGCGCTTCGACGTCATCGGCATACGGTTCGGCGCTGGCGAAACAGTCACCGAGTTGAGGCACACCGAGGCCGCGTTTTAACCACCCCCCTTGATCCGCGTCTCTCAGGCGCGGATCTGTTGTCGCCACGGGCGCCCTCAAACGCGTGGGCTCAAGCACTTGCCTCTTCTGCTTGCTCTGCTATAATACTACTTGTACTGCTTAACCCGCGGAGGCCTCATGCCGTCCAAGATATTCGGGTCCGCGCTTATCGGCATGGACTCCCACACCGTCCAGGTGGAGGT
>JAHIPE010000160.1 GCA_018894655.1 Actinomycetota bacterium | reverse complement strand
TCATCCTGATTGTAGATAGCTTGTGCTTCTCGCCAGCCAGGAGCGAGTCCTTCATCTCGAGCCTTAGTCTCTGCTTGACGTCCATCTGCCCCCTCTTTTTCTCCCCCTTCCGGGTGAAAACGAATAGTCAGTACGGCCCCTAACCGGGGGGCCACTCCATGAACCGTCCACCAAGGAGGTGGAAGTGAAGGTGGTCTACCTCCTGTCCCGCTTCCTCTCCGATGTTCAACACCACGCGATACCCCGATTGAGCGATACCCTCACTCACGGCGATGTCGCTGGCAAGAGAGAAGATGTCCCTCAACACCTCGCACTCATCCCGCCCCAGGTCATCCAGTGAAGCTATATGTTCCTTAGGTATCACCAGGATATGCACCGGTGCCTTGGGGTTGATATCCTTGAACGCGATAGCGTTGGGGCGTTCATCCACTATCTCACTACCAACTTCCCTGTTGGCTATCCTGCAAAATATACAGTCCTCCAATCTCGCTCACCTTCCCTTTGAACGTCCGCTTTCCGCGTAAGGCTCCGGCTCACCCCGAAGCCACCGCGGCCCAGTTGATGTCACCCGCATGAGGGCCTTCCGGCCCACCATGTCCGCGTTCACCGGCGCTATGATCCCGGCGAAGCCCTCCGTCCGCCCGAACACCATGCCCGGCTCGCTTTTCATCTCGGCCTCTATCAGTACTGCGATTATACGACCTATGAAGCTCTCGTGAAACCTCCGCGCGGTGGCGCTTGCGATACCGCGCAGTTCCATCGCCCTGCTCCGCTTGTCAATCGGGCCTACGGGGTCCCCCAGGGAGAACGCCGCCGTTCCCGGCCTGGGCGAGTACCTGAATACATGCACCCGCGAGAAAGACATCTCCCCGAGAAACGACCGGGTATTCTCAAAGGCGCGCTCGTCCTCGGTGGGAAACCCCACCATGACATCGGTGGTGATGCTCACACCCGGAACCGCGCTCCTGATTTCATCTACTTTTCGGCGGAACTCCTCCGGCCCGTAACCCCGCCCCATACCGGCAAGAACCCGCCTGTCCCCGCTCTGCAGGGGAATGTGCAGGTGCCTGCAGAGGTTTCCCCCTTCACCCAGGAGGGAGAGAAGCCGTCCGTTCACATCGGACAGGTCCAACGAGCTCAAGCGCACCCACAGGTCACCCGCCGCGGCGGACACCTTCGAGGCAAGGTGCTCGATGCCCTCACCGGTGGATGGGTCCCGGTAGCTGCCCAGGTCGATGCCACAGAGTATGATCTCACCCGCTCCGGCGTCCCTGTAGTAGCGAACATCGTCAACAACAGAATCCACCTCCCGGCAGGAAGGGCGGCCCCTCAGGTACGGCACAATGCAGTAGGTGCAGTACCTCCGGCACCCGTCCTGCACCTTCACCGGGACCCGCGCCAGTTCCAGTGGCCTTTCCGCCGCCGTTCCGTGATGGCATTCGGGCCCGCAGGCGATACCCACAAGGCTCCTCTTACGCTCATTGGGAACCAGCGCGTTCACCCCCATCTCTTCGAACGCCCCCGGGTCCATGTCAACCGCGCAACCGGTCACCACCACTTCACCTCCCGCCAGCAAGCACTTCCTCACCGCCTTACGCGACTTGCGCATCCCTTCCACGGTAACCGCGCAGGTGTTCACCACCCAGAGGCCTGGCGGCTCATCCGGTGGCGACCTTCTGAACGAACGCCTTGATAGCTCCCTTTCTATTTCCAGTGAATCCGAGCGGTTGACCCGGCAACCCAGGGTCACCACCCGGTAAGTGCGGTCTCTCACGCCCTTAGTACCCCGTTCCATAAATACGCTTGCATTCGAACGTCGATGCATCCGCACCTGCTGCGTTCCACTCCCTCGCGGTACTCACGGAGTACAGCTCGGTCGCGCGCCTTGCATGAGCGGCGCCTCGGCGCTCTCGGTACGACACCGTATTTATGGAACGGGGCACTTAGGCCCGACGTAGAAAAGTGGAAGCCCCATGTCATATAGAACAGGCGAGTCGCGGCGTCTTCACGGCCGTCCCGGGTAAGCCGGCAAGTCGCGCGACCCGGGCCTGTCATTCCCCCGCCTTCCCATTTCGCATCGCGGCGAACGAACTGAGCAGTTCCTTCTCCCTGGTGGAGAGCTTCTTCGGTATCGAGACATCGACGCTTATCAGTATGTCTCCCCGGCGCCCCCCGTACCTCGGCGGCACACCGTTCCCCTTTTCCTTGAGGACATCCCCCGGCTGGGTTCCCGACGGCACCTTCAGCTTGAAACCGCCGTCAAGCGAGGGCAGTTCCAGCTCGGTCCCCAGCGCCGCTTCGGCCATGCCGATGGTTACGGTGGTGTGCAGGTTCCTGCCCTGTCTCGAGAACACATCGTGCGGCTCGACGTTGATCCTCACGTAGAGGTCTCCCGCCCTGGCGCCACGGGCTCCACCCTCTCCCTTGCCCCGCAAGCGTATGGTGTCCCCGTCCTCGACCCCCGGGGGCACCTTGACCTTGAGGCACTCCGTTCTCCAGGCGAGCCCCGCGCCGTCGCACTGACGACACGGCTCGCGTACAACCTCTCCGGCGCCGCCGCAGTCGGGGCAGGCGCCAGCGCGTATGAACGTGCCGAACATGCTTCTCTGGGTACTGCGCACCTGTCCCGAACCCCCGCAGGTACCGCACCTGCTGGTGTGGGTGCCGGGCAAGAGGCCGGTGCCGTCGCACCCGTCACAGGTCACCTTCTTCCGCATCTCGATATCCTTATCGACTCCACGGGCGACCTCCCCCAGGGTTATGCTTACAGCGGTCTCCATGTCCCGTCCCCGGGACGGCGAACTACGCTGCCGGCGGCGGCCGAACGGATCGGCGAATCCTCCCCCGAAGAACATGTCGAACAGGTCGGAGATGGAGCTGAACCCGTCGAAGTCCACGCCGGCTCCCGTCCTGAGGCTGTCCAGGCCCCACCTGTCGTAGCTGTTGCGCTTATCCTGGTCGGATAGCACCTCGTAAGCGAACGTCAACTCCTTGAACTTCCGCTCGCTGTCCGGATCGTGATGGGAGACATCAGGGTGACACCGGCGTGCCTTGTCGCGGTAGGAGCTCTTTATCTCGGAGAGCGAAGCCGAGCGGTCAACACCGAGTATCTCGTAGAGGTCCCTGTCTATATCGTTCTTCATCTTAAAGGCAGCCTCTTAGTCCACCGAGTGGAAAAGCCTCTGTCCAAGGCTATCGGCCATGAGCTCAACCATCCCAATCGTTCGCGCGTAATCCATGCAGGTGGGGCCGACCACCCCCAGCGAACCGAACATCCCTCGACCCACCGGATAGCTGGTGCCGACGAACGCGCATTTCCGAAGCTCGCTCAAGCGGTTCTCCTCACCTATCCGTACCGTGAGGCTTTCCTCGCCGACAAGGTCCTTCAAGAGGTCCAGGATGAAGTACTGCTTCTCCATTGCCTCCAGCAGAAGCTGTACCCACTCGGTTCCCGCGTAGTCGATCTCCCTTACTATGTTGGCGGTGCCCCCGACATAGACGCGCTCCTCGACCGCGCCCAGGTACTCGCGAATCGCCTCCAGTGCGCCGCTCAGAAGCTCAACGCCCGCTTTCCCGAACCTGGACCGCCTTATCAAGGTATCGGCGCATATCGCGTCCAGTCCTACGCCGGACAGCGACTGGTTAAGGTAATCCCAAACCCGCTCCAGGGTATCGGGCCTTACCGGGTTCTCCAGGCTGAACAGGCGCCTGCCGACCTGTCCCCGATCGGTTATGACTATGACCATCACCCGCGGCCCGCTCATACGGACCAGGTCAATATGCCTTACGGTATCAGCGGCGCTGAACGGCGCGAACACCATCGCGGTCGCGTGCGTCAGGTTTGACAGGATCAGTGATGCCTCCCTGAAGAACCCTTCCATCTCCCGGGTCTTCGCCGCGAATAGCTTCTCGACCGCCTCGGCGTCTCTGCCGGAGGGCTTCTGCTGTTCCATGAGCATGTCCACGTAGTACCGGTACGCCAGGTCGGTGGGCACCCTCCCGGCTGACGTGTACGGCTGCTCCAGCAATCCCAGCTTCTCCAGGACCGCCATCTCATTTCTTACGGTCGCGGGGCTGATACGGAGCCCGGAGGCCCTGGCGGCCGACTTCGAGCCCACCGGCTTGCCGGTGAGAATGAACCCCTGGACCACCGCCCCCAGTATCTTCTTCTTCCGATTGTCGATCTCTTCAACCATTTCAAACCACCTGGTCTTACGTTAATTTTAGCACTCTGGCATAAGGAGTGCTAACTGACAGGCGCCTGCAGCCTTAGTACCCCGTTCCATAAATACGCTTGCATTCGAACGTCGATGCATCCGCACCTGCTGCGTTCCGCTCCCTCGCGGTACTCACGGAGTACAGCTCGGTCGCGCGCCTTGCATGAGCGGCGCCTCGGCGCTCTCGATAC
>JAHIPE010000159.1 GCA_018894655.1 Actinomycetota bacterium | reverse complement strand
GGATGGCGATCTCTCAGGCTGCCCACTCCCTCCACTTGAGGGCGGCCTCTCAGGCCGCCCGTGGCAACAACAAAGCCGTGCCTGAGGCGCGGCTCAATTGGTTTGGAGGCCGCCCGTGGCAACAACAAAGCCGCGCCTGAGAGATGGCGCGCGGCTCAATTGGTTTGTGCCTTTCACGGTGCCTGGCACCATCTTGCGTTTTTATCTTGCGTTTTGGAGAAGCGAAGAGAAAAGGCAAGAAGGCTTGTTAGGGTTCGTTCGGGGTAGCGGTGTCGTCGGCGGCCAGGGCAAGCTTCCGGAACAGCATAAGGCTCCAGGAACCCCACTCCTGTTCGCCGCTGGAGAGCGGGTGCCCGGAGGGGGCCTCCCCCGAAAGGCTGTTCCAGTGAAAGTGAACAGGGCTTACACTCTGCCACGCCCTGCTTCTGCGGTGAGCCACCAGCCAGCCGGTGCTCTCCAGCAGGAGCCTGCTCGAGCCGATGTCAAGTACCACGAAGGACACCCCCCATGCCGTCAAACCTGGCATTTCACCAGTATTTCTCTCTTCACGCGCTTTTACCTTCATTGCCCGGTGTCCGTCTCCTGCTATAATCTCAAACGTGGCGGGTTCGCAGGCGGACCCGCCTGGATGCCTATAGAGTTCGATCCTGAAGGGAGTGTCATGGGAAGAAGAGTATCGTGCCTTGTTGTCCTGGCGGTCTTCATTACCGGTGCCCTCGTAAGCGGCGGTTGCGGCGACTCGGGGAACTCGGGCGAGGAGGCTGACGGGAAGCCCGCGGCGACCACGCCCGCGACGATGCCGGAGGCGGAATCGCAACTGGGGCCGGACGGCCAACCGGTGAAGGCCCTCGCTGATTTCCCCAACGGGCAGGACGGGGCCGACGTGGAGGCGGTCATCCGCACCGACAAAGGTGAGATCGTACTCCAGTTCAACCCTGACGCGGCGCCGGTGACCGTGGCAAGCTTCATCGAACTGGCCAGGAGCGGCTACTACAACGGTATAACGTTCCACCGGGTGGAGCCCGGTTTCGTCATCCAGGGGGGAGATCCCAAGAGCAGGGACCCCAACGCCACCGATGTGGGTACCGGCGGGCCGGGCTACTTCCTGCCCACGGAGTTCAACGACATTCCCCACGAGGCCGGCACGCTCTCGATGGCGCGTTCCCAGAGTCCCAACTCGGGCGGTAGCCAGTTCTTCATATGCCTGGGCCCGCAACCGGCTCTCGACGGGCAGTACACCGTGTTTGGCAAGACGATCTCGGGCATGGAAGTGGTGAACGCCATCGTCCCCGGGGACGTTATCCAGGAGGTCATCATCAGGCCCAAGAGCGGGGGCTAGTCACCGCGGGAAAGCCTCAACCGGCCGAAGTGGGACTTAATCCATGGTCATAGCCAGAGATTTCAGCATCATACTCCTGTCCATACTGCTAGAGGCGATTCCGTTCCTCCTGATAGGGGTAGTGGTATCCGCGGTCCTCTCGGTGTACGTGAGTGACGACTTCGTGGTGAAGTGGTTTCCCGCGAAGTCGCTGGCGGGCCTCTTCTACGCGCTGGTCATGGGATTCCTTTTCCCGGTATGCGAGTGCGGCAACATACCGGTGGCGCGCCGGCTGCTCATCAAGGGCGTGGAGCCGGCGCCGGTGGTTACGTTCCTGCTGGCGGCGCCGGTCCTGAACCCGCTGGTTATAATAGTCACCGTTGCCGCCTTCCCCGGTCAACCGGAGATACTCATCCTGCGGCTGGTGTTCACCGTGATGATATCGCTTGCCGTCGGGGCGATACTCTTCAAGGTCAAGAAAGAGGACATCGTGCTCCCGTTCGAGACGATAACCGGGGACGGGGGATGTCACGGGGAAGAGGACGGCGATAGCGTTTCTCACAAGCACGTCTGCGTCAGGCACGAGCACTACCGGGGGCTGGACGGCCGCCGCAGGTTCATGGAGTTTCTTTTCCTTATTCGCGACGAGTTCTTCATGATGCTGCGATTGCTGGTGCTGGGAACGATCATCGCAGCATCGTTTAGAACGATATTTCCCCAGAACCTGGTCACCAGTCTGGGGAGCGGCCAGGTGGTATCGATACTGACCATGATGTTGCTCGCCTTCCTGGTATCGATGTGCTCCAACGTGGACGCGTTCTTCGCCATGGCGTTCGCGGGGACCTTCACCGCCGGCTCTATCGTGACGTTCCTGGTATTCGGCCCGATGGTCGACATAAAGGCGCTGGTGATGATGACCAGCGCATTCCGTATGAAGGCGATAATCTGGATAAGCGTACTCGTAGCCCTGATGAGCTTTCTCCTGGGACTTCTGGCCAACTATATGATCCTTTGAGTTACGGGTGGTAAACGTGAGGAGAGAAACGACGGCGAGATACACGAAGATGCTCCAGACCGTCTGGATGATCTTCTTCTCTCTCTTCGTGTTCGACATCGCCCTCAAGGACAAGCTCGGCAGCTACGTCAACCCCAAGTACGACTGGCTGGTGCTGGGCGGCTGCATGGCCCTCTTCGTACTGGGGATCGTCATACTGGTGCTCAAGCGGTGGAAGGAGGAACCGGCCGGGCACGACCACGGGGGAGGTGTTTTCGGCCCGGTGTTCTGGACCGCCGTCATATACGTACCGCTCGTCCTGGGACTGGTGATGGGCACCGGCGCGCTGTCCACGCGCGGCGCCAGGCAGAGCAGGATGGAACCGGGGATAGCGCCCGCCGCCGCCTCCAGGGCGGGCGGCGAGGCGGCCGGGGGGGAGACGTCCGACTGGGGTTTCGACGACTGGTTCTACGCACTGGCTGAAGACCCGGAGCCCGACCATTACCAGGGAAAGAAGGCGATTATAGAGGGTGCGGTAATGAGCGTTCCCGAGGCGCCGGAAGACTGCTTCATCCTGAACAGGTATCTCATCCTGTGCTGTGCCGCCGACGCGGTTCCGGTCGGGTTCCCGGTCAGGGTGAAGGAGGGGGAAAAGATGCCCGCGGACGACATCTGGGTACGCGTCAGCGGCACTATGACCCCAGAGGAAATAAACGGCCGGAGAATGGTGGTGCTGGAAGCCGAAACGATAGAGGAGGTGGAGACCCCCGATGACCCCTACATCTACTGACGGCGGGAAAGGCGGGAGCATCCACGCCTACGGGGTGGCCGCGGCTCTCGCCCTGCTGATACTCATCGGCCTGCTGCTGATAGGGGGGGACCGGATACGTCCCAGGGTACTCGACTTCGACTGCGGGGGCGCGGAGGTGGAGGCGGGGCAAAAACAGCAGTTGAGGTTTACGTTTTCCAGGCCCATGGACCATGGTAGCGTAGAGAGCGGGTTCACCATCATACCCCCGGAGGAAGGCAGCTTCAGCTGGACCGGCAGGACACTCGTTTTCACCCCGAAGATAGCCTACATCCCGGACTGCGAGTATTGGGTCGAGATCGTCTCCGGAGAGGACGTGTTCGGGAAACAGGTCATGCCGTATGAGTCCACGTTCATCACCGGGAAAAACCTGTAATGCCCCGCGCGCGCCTGCGGGCGGGAACCTCCCTGGCGTCACTAATCTTGCGCCGATGGCTGAATCGTGTTAACATTATTGAGAACTATTATCATTAGGAGCGCGAGGATGGATTTGTCAAGGAGGCTCAGGTCGCGGGGGCACAGGGTTACGCCCCAGAGGAAAGCGGTGCTCGAGGTGCTCCAGGAGAACGAGGGCGTTCCGCTCGACCCCGAGGCGGTGTTCGAGCTCACACGGGAACGGCATGCGGGCATCGGGCTGGCCACGGTGTACAGGACCCTCGAGCTATTCCGCGACCTGGGGGTAGTCCTGCGGGTCCACCTCCATGAGGGCTCCCAGCATTACGAGATAAACACCGGGGGGCACCACCACCACATGGTCTGCGTTTCCTGTGGTTCCGTGGACGAGTTCGATGGCTGCGTGGTTGACGATCTCGAGGAGTCGATACGAGAGGACTCCGACTTCGTGGTCACCTCCCACTGCCTGAGCCTGTTCGGCTACTGTCCAGCCTGCCTGACCGCCAGGTAGGCTGATTGATATACCCGTATTTCGTTGGAGATTGACTGGAGGTGTTAGTGAGAATGAATATCAGTAAGCGCTGGAAGAGGGCCGTTCCGGTAGCCCTTGTTGTCGCCGCAATGGCGATAACAGTGCTGATTGGCGCGGCGGGCTGCGGCAGGGAGGAGGCCACCGGGCCGATGAAGGTAGCCGCCTCCACCGTTCCGCTGGCTGACTTTTGCGCCCAGGTGGGCGGCGACCTGGTCGAAGTCCGGACGATGGTGCCGCCGGGGGCCAGTCCCCACACTTACGAGCCGACGACGGAGCAGATGAAGTTCATGAGCGACGCGAAGGTGTTCGTCCAGAACGGCCTTAACCTGGAGGCTTGGGCGGCGGACATCGTGAAGAAGGTAGACAACCCTAACCTGATGGATGTCGTGGCCGGTGACAACGTGCCGAAGTCGGAGCTAATCGAGGTAGGCGGTGGTGACGAGCACCAGCACGGGGAAGGCGAGGATAGGGGCGATCACGAGGAGACCGACCACGAGCTAGGCGGACACGAAGAAGAGGCTGACCACGAACATGAGGAAGGCGAAGAAAGTGAGGGGCACGACCATGGCGTCTACGACCCTCACGTCTGGCTGGACCCCAACCTCGCCGTCTACGAGGTCGAGGCGATAAGGGACGGGTTCACCCTGGCGGACCCGGAGAATGAAGAAGAGTATAAGGAGAACGCTCAGGAGTACATCGAAGAGCTGGAGGAACTCGACGAGT
>JAHIPE010000158.1 GCA_018894655.1 Actinomycetota bacterium | reverse complement strand
ACTCGGCCCCCAACGCTATTAACCTGTGGATCGTTAGCGACAACCTGCGCAAGGGAGCGGCACTTAATGCGGTGCAGATCGCCGAACTCCTCCTGGACTGAACCCGTGCCTGCCTGCCGGTCAGCGGGGGGGTAGCTATGGATAACCCCCCCCTTCCCGGACCGGTCGGGCCAAGGTGCTCCCAGCATCCGGCGTCCCCCGCCGTGGCCCAGTGCGTCGCCTGCGGGCGGTATCTCTGTGCCGGCTGCCGCGTCCTGGTGGGCAATCGGAGTTACTGCGCGTGGTGCGCGGCGACACCGGCCGCGTACGGCTACCCGCCTCCCGCCGCTCCTGCCGTGCCGTACAGGCGCCCCGGGGAGATCGTCTTCCCGGACGCGCCGTGGGGTATAGGCGAGGCCCTGATCATCTTCCTGGCCGCCCTCGTTATGACATCTATCGTAAGCGTCGCCCTGTTCGCTTTCCTGAACTCGATCACCAGCACAACCACCGCCCTGTTCATGCTCGTCTTCCTGTCCAGCGTCATCATGTACAGCCTCCTGCTGGGCGGGACCTACTACTCCGTCACGGTTCGGCACGGCGGCAACCACACCGCGCTTGGGTTGAAGCTGGACGGCATGGGGAGGGGTATCGCCATCGGCGTGGGGCTTGGGCTTCCCCTGTTCATCGGGGCGTTGCTTCTCGCTTACCTGTCCCAGTTCATCCTTGAACCAACCAATACGGATTACTTGAGCAAGTCCGTCACCGAGATGTCCCGCGGCGGGATCAACCCCGTCCTGATACTTCTCTTCTTCTTTACCCTGGTGATCCTGGCGCCGGTTTGCGAGGAGATCTTCTTCCGGGGATACCTCTACCCGGCCCTTCGCAACCGGATGAACCAGCAGCCGGCGATGCTGTTGAACGGGCTTCTCTTCGCTGCCGCCCACTTCGACCTGGTCGGGTTTCTCCCAAGGTTCCTGCTGGGCTACGGCCTCTGCTGGATATATGACAGGAACCGTACGCTGGGGGGGCCGATAGCCGGCCACGCGCTCTACAACGGCCTGATACTTCTGCTCTGCGGAATCTGGCAGCTTTTCTAGTGCGGCTCGAGCCGCGGGGGCCTTGCCCGGGCGGCGGGTTCTGGATTTAACAACCCCCGCCACACCCTCGAGGGCCTTGCTTCGCGGTTATTTGTTTGGCCGGAGGAGTCAGGTGTTCTGTGCTTAATCCTGGTGGTTTAACCATTTATCTAACACCTGACCCCACTGTTTTGATTATAGCGCCTCTTTGATATGATACCAGCAGCCGATTTCGCGCCCTTGTTGAAGGGCCCGGCATTTCGCGTATGTCAATATGACTCGGGAGGGGACTTGAGCCATAACAGGTTAGTCACCATCGCGTCAAAGGTTGCTGTTATCGTCGCGGTCCTGGTGGTGCTCTCCAGTGGTTGCGGGGGTTCCGCCGTTGATGTAGAGGTCGAAACGGTCGGCCCCCGGTCGATCGAGGAGGCGGTTATGGTTGCCGGGAGCCTCCAGGCGTCCAACCCCACCCAGGTTATACCGCAGGTCTACGGGTCCGTCGCGGCGGTGTTCGTTCAGGACGGCCAGGAGGTCGCCGCGGGCCAGACACTGGTCCAGCTTGACACCTCCGACCTCGATCAGGCGCTCCTCGCCGCCAAGGCGAGCCTGGAGTCCTCTCAGGCGCTGGCGAGCATGTTCAACAGCCTCTCCTCGAGCGCCGCGGGCATCGGAACCTCGGCCAACTCCGCCCTGTACAGCTTCGATGCCGCCATGGCCGGGCTATACGACATGGAGAAGGCGCTGATACCGGCTCTTCCCGAGGAGAACCGGCTGGCGGCGCTCCAGGCGGTCGAAAGCTCTTACGCCAACTACCAGGCCTCGGTGGCCAACAGGCCGCCGGTGTCTACCGGCGGCGGTGGCGGGGTCAGCACCGGCGCGCAGCAGGCCGCGGCCAACAAGTCCATCGAGAACGCGCGGAAGAACCTGGAGGCGGCCACCATCGCCGCTCCGGTGACGGGCACGGTGGTGAGCGTAACAACCGGCGGCGCGTCCCTGGAGAGCATGATGGGAACCCTGATGAGCAGTTTCAGCAGCATGATACCCTCCGGGCTGGATCTCTCCTCTCTCTCCGGGCTCTCCTCCAGCATGAGCACAATGGGCATGTCCAGCGGCGGCCCGCTGGTGCCCGGTTCATACATAATGCCGGGCTCCCCCATATACACTATTGTCGACCTCAAGAGCATGAACCTCGTTGCCAAGGTGGACGAGACGGATATCGCCGGAATAGAGGACGGCCAGGCCGCGTCCGTCTCCCTGGAAGCGTACCCGGACAAGGGGTTCACCGGCACTGTGACCCGGGTCGCCGACACCGCGACCACCAACGAGGCGGGCGCCACCGCCTTCGATGTCACCGTTCAGATGGAACTCTCCGATGTCAACCTGAAGATCGGCATGACCGGTACCGCCGACGTGGTGGTCGCCTCCAAGAAGGCCGCTACCGTCGTCCCGGTGGAAGCGCTCGTCGAGAAAGATAGTAAGAAGTATGTCTTCAAGGTGGTTGACGGAAAGGCGCAACTGACCGAGATTAAGCTCGGGCTGATCACCGCGGACAAGGTCGAGATAGTCGGCGGGGTCAAGAAGGGGGACACGGTGGTCATCAAGGGGGTCGAGAAGCTAAAGGACGGCCAGGGAGTCAAGGCAAAAATCAAGACCTGACCCAAGATCTTGCTTTTTAAAGTTCAGTGCGGCCGTCCATGGCGCGGCCCAGTGTTATTTCATCCGCGTACTCGAGGTCTCCCCCCACCGGCAGCCCGCTGGCAATCCTGGTGACCTTCACCCCGATGGGCTTTACCAGTTGCGCAATGTAAAGCGCCGTCGCCTCCCCCTCCGCGTTGGGGTTCGTGGCGACGATTATCTCGGTGACGGAGCCTCCCTGGAGCCTTCCCAGGAGTTCCCTGAACCTGAGTTCCTCGGGGCCGATGCCGTCTATCGGGGATATGGCGCCCCCCAGCACGTGGTACCTGCCCTTGAACCTGCCGGTCCGCTCGACCGCCAGGACATCCCTCGGCTCCTCCACCACGCAGATCACGGAGCCTTCCCTGCGTTCATCCAGGCAGATGCCGCAGGCCTCCCCCTCGGAGATGTTGAAACAGGTGGCGCAGAACCTTACCTTCTCCTTGAGGTCAACCACCGCCCGGGCCAGCGCTATCGCTTCCTCGCGGGGGATTGACAGGAGGTGAAAGGCGATCCTCTGCGCGGACTTGGGCCCTATCCCCGGAAGGCCGCACAGCTTCTCTATCAGGTTCTCCAGCGGAGCCGCGTAGAATGCCATGGCTACTTCAGAAGCCCGGTATCCCCAGGCCTCCGGTCAGCCCTCCCATTCGTTCCTCTACCAGCGCCCGTGACTGGTCCAGGGCGCCGCTCACCGCCACCAGCACCAGGTCCTCGAGCATGCCGACATCCTCGGGGTCAACCACCTGCGGGTCGATGCTTATACTCTTGATTCCCTGCTGCCCGTCGGCGACGACCTTTACCATCCCGCCACCGGCAGAGTACTCGACGCTTTCCTGGGCCAGCGACTCCTGCACCTCAGCCATCTGCTTCTGGACCTGCTGGAACTGCTTCATCATCCCCTGTGGCCCGCCTTTCGGACCCTTGGGGGCCTTCGGATAGTACTTGCCCTTGGACATGCTAACTCTTCCCCTTATTCTCGCGCTCGACTATCTCTCCGTCGAACTGCTCCTTGAGGTGATTCGCCAGCGTCTCTGATTCGCTCTTCTGAGCGCCCTCCGGCGCGTCCTCCGGTGGGCCCTCCTCCTCCCGGGGCTCTTTGCCGGGTTCCTCGTGGCGCCCCTCGCTCCCGGCCCGCCGGCCACCGGCCTCCTCCCTGGGGGGGGCCACGGCCTGCCCCTTCTGCTTCTTGGGCGCCGGTTCCCTTGCCCGCAGGCCCTCGAGCCTGATGCTGACCGGCTCGCCCAGGAACCGTGACCACGCTTCCTCCACCAGGCCTATATCACCCGAATCTTTGAGGAGGTCCATCTGGAATGAGGCGTCCTCGGGGAACCCCAGCATAATCTCCCCCCCCGACACCTCCTGTATCTTGGCCTTGGTGAGAATGGCATATAGCCTCATCTTCCCCAACTTCTTGAACTCGGCCTGCACCGCCGCCCACGCCCTTCTGGCCTTCTCCCGGTCTGAAACGCTGGCTTGCCCGGCTTGCCGGGTTTCCTCCCTCACCGTGACCTCGGCCGTCGGCGGCCGCCCCCTCCCATCCTCCCCCCCGCTCTCCTTGCTCTCCTCGTCAACGGCGGCAGGTTCGACTTTCTCTTCGGGTCGGTTTCCGGGGGCGGCCGCGTCCCGGACTGCTTTCACCGGTTCGCTCGCGGCCTGACGCTGGGGGGCGACGCGCCCGGCCGCTTCCCCACTGAGGGCCTCCAACTTCTTCTCCATCTCGCTGATGCGGAAGTCGAGGCCCTCGAGGGAGATGTCGGCGTCCAGCTTTGTCGCCTTGACCAGCGCGCACTCGATAGCCACCCTGGGGTTCTCGCTCCACCTCATCTGCCGGTGGGTCTCTCCCAGCCGTTCCATCAGCCTTATAACCTCGAAGCGGCGGAGCCTGTTGGACTGCTCGGCCAGGCGCTGGTAGTGATCCTCGGTCGCCTCCACGATCTCCTCCGCCTTCGCCGCGTTCTGAATGAGGAACAGGCACCTCAGGTGCGATATGAGCGACTCCACGAACCTTCGCGGGTCCTTCCCCGCGTCCACAATGCTGCCGACGAGCGCGAGCGCGCCCGGGGTTTCCCTCTCGGCTATCAGGTCCACCATCTCGAAGGTGAGATCGGTCTCGACCTCCCCCAGTATCTGCGCCAGTTGCGCGAGCGTCACCTTCTTCCCCGAGAAGTTGGATATCTGGTCGATCACGCCTATCGCGTCTCGTACCGACCCGTGGGCGTGCTCCGCTATCATGCCCAGCGCCTCCTCCTCGATATCGATCTCCTCCCGGGAGGCAATCTGACCCAGGAGACGGGATATCTCCTTTGTCGGAACAAGGCTGAACTCAAACCTCTGGCACCGGGACACGATCGTGGGAAGCAGCTTGTGCGGCTCGGTTGTCGCCAGGACGAAGATAACGTGCCCCGGCGGTTCCTCCAGCGTCTTCAGGAGCGCGCTCGAGGCCTCTGGGGTCAACTGGTGCACCTCGTCGATGATGTAGACCTTGGTCCGGAACGCGGTCGGGGCAAACGGTATCTTCTCCAGGAGTCCCCGTATCTCGTCAATCCTCCTGTTGCTTGCGGCGTCAATCTCGATGACGTCCAGCGCGGTCCCCTGGGATATGGACACGCAGGCGTCGCAGGTGTTGCACGGTGTCGCGGTGGGGCCCTCATCGCAGTTTATCGCCTTGGCCAGGATTCGCGCGGTGCTGGTCTTCCCGGTGCCCCGCGGTCCCGAGAAGAGGTAGGCGTGCACCAGCCTGCCCCCCGACAGGGCGTTTGCCAGCGTATCGGTCACGTGGCGCTGGCCAACAACCTCACAGAGCGCCTGGGGGCGCCACTTACGGTATAAGGAAATGTGCTCCATCGCTTTCCCGTCCCCTGGCCGGCCGTATGAGCCGCTCTGTCTCCCACTAATAATAAAGTGACTGTGCACCCACCATTGACCCCCCGAATCGGGCTCCACCCCTGCAGCCAGCTCCAACCAGGTTGCTCCACGGCACACGAAAGGTTTTGCTTACCGCTGCTTCCTCCCGGACCTGACGGGGTTCACAAATTTCCGTTGCGTGGGACCCAGCCTTCAACACCGCTTACCGGAGCGTTAGCACCAGTCCCAAGGGACCTCCGGTGGGAGTTCGGTCCCGCTGTAGCGGATTGCGGGTACAGGGCACCGCTAGCTCCCCACCTAGCACAGTCATACGTAGTATACGTACTGTGGATTTGTAAAGTCAAAAAGGCCCCGGCCGTCGCCCGCCGCTGCTGCCACCGGGGGCGCCCGCCCGTGTAGCCTGCCCCTTTCGCGGCTAAATCTCCACTGCTGGCATATAATATGCACAGATGGCCTCAGGGTCGCCACCGGGCGCGGAGAATCAAGGCCGGCGCCATTCGCGGAACCGTGAGGCCTCCACCCAAACACCCCGGGAGGACGGGTGAAACTCTTCAGGAAAGGTAGCAGTGGCCGAGAGGTCAAGGACATACAGGGCCGCCTCGTCGCCGCCGGATTCCTGGCAGGTGAATGCGACGATTTCCAGCGGGGTTCGTTCGGCGAAACGACCGACCAGGCGCTCCGCGGGTTCCAGCAGCAGAGGGGCCTTCTCACCGACGGCATCGTGGGTCCGGACACCTGGAGGTCCCTCGTCGATGCAAGCCGCTCGCTGGGCAACCGGTTCCTCTACCTCCGTGAGCCGCCCCTGAGGGGAGACGACGTGGTCGACCTCCAGCGCCGCCTTAACGCCCTCGGCTTCTACAGTGGCAAGGAGGATAGCATCTTCGACAACGACGCGGCGGTGGCGGTCGAGCAGTTCCAGCGCAACAGCGGGCTGCCCGCCGACGGCATCGTGGGGACCAAGACGGTCGAGGCGCTCGACAGGCTCTCCAGGGTGACCAAGCCTTCCAGCGTCGCCCCCGTGCGCGAGACAGAGAGGGGGCTGCCCACGGGGGGTATCACCGCCAGGCGCGTCATGCTGGACCCCGGTCACGGCTACCCCCCCGACCCCGGCGTGACCGGCCCCGCCGGCCTCAGGGAGAGCGACGCAGCCGAGCGTACCGTCGAGCTCCTGGGCCAAAGGCTGGTGGAACACCAGGCTGTGGTTATCTACTCCAGGAGGCGGGGGGAGTACCTGACCGAAACGGAGCGCGCGTCTCGCGCCAACGAGCAGTCTGTCGAGCTCGTTCTCTCGATACACATGAACTCGTCGGCTGACCCCAGGGCCGGCGGCGCGTCCTCATACTACTTCGCCAGCGGCAACTACCGTTCCCCATACGGGTACCGGCTTGCCAACCACGCGCAGGACGAACTGGTCAGCTCCCTCGGGGTCCGTGATTGCCGCGCCCACGGAAGGGCGTTCCCTCTTCTCAGGGAAACCCGTATGCCGGTGGTCATCATCGAGCCGGTCTTCATCACCAACCCCGAGGAGGAGGCGATGCTCACGGGCGATTCCTTCGTCAACCTGGTCGCCGACGCGATCTTCGAGGCGGCCGGCAAGTACTTCCTGGGCGTCAAGTCCCCTGCCGAGGAGTGATATCCGCCGTTCCCGCGCGCCCCTCTGGGCAGTCTCCACGGCCCCGGCAAGGAGTTCCGACCGCCTTAGTGCCCCGCTCCATAGATACGCTTGCATTCGAACGTCGATGCATCCGCACCTGCTGCGTTCCGCTCCCTCGCTGTACTCACAGAGTACAGCTCGGTCGCGCGCCTTGCATGAGCGGCGCCTCGGCGCTCTCGATACGACACCGTATTTATGGAACGGGGCACTTAGCCCTGGCCACGTTTCCGGCCGCGTCCCGTGCGCCCGCCGCCAAAAGCTCGCTTGGCACTGTTGAAGGAGTAAAATCCGTGGTATATCATTAATTCACGCGACTGCGGTCGGTCAACTCGCGTTAAAATCCGGGGTGACCGGGAGCAACCTGTTTCAGACGGAAAGGGGCTCCTCTGGGATTCTGGGAGAAAGACCTGCGGGTCAAGATAACTGCAACCCTTGTCCTACTGGTGATCGTCGCCTTGGGAGCCGCGCTTGCCATCTCCCAGGTGCTGGTGAACCGCATTATCCGCGACAACATCGAGGACTCGATGGCCGACTCGGCGGAGCTCACCCGGAACTTCCTGGATGTCTCCCTGGACCGCCGAAGGGCCAGGACGGAGCTTCTGGTCAACAACATGGAACGGGCCTCGAGCCTCGACCCCGAGATAATGCGCAGCACGCTGGCCACCTTCATGGAGAACTGGCCCATCGGCTTGGAGGCGTTAGTCCTGGACGCGGGGGGTAACAGTATCGCGGGGACCGACACCCTCGAGGAGATGGGCAACGCGACCGGCACCTCCTGGTTCGACGACGCCCTCACCAGAAAGCTGGCCTTCACCTACGTCTACGAGGACGATGAGCTCACCCGGCTCGGCCTCGACTCCCCGGTCCTGGCCGTCTCCTCGCCGCTGGTCATCTCGGGGAGGCAGCTGTCCGTTGTCCTGTTCACGACGTTGTCAGACATACGTGAGGCTATCAATAGTGTCAGCATCGAGACCACCGGCCACGGCTTCCTCATCGACGAGAGGGGAGCCATCATCGCCGGCCACCTCTTCACCAGGGCGGCGAAAGCCCCCGGCAAGGAGCCGGACGAGGTCCAGGCGATCGCCGACGCGGTCGCCTGGGGGCGCGGCGATACTTCCTCCCTGACAATCAACCGCAAGGGAACCGGCTACCTGGTCACCTACACCACGGTGACCCAGTCCTCCAAGACCCAGTCCTCCAAACATGACGTCAAGCTCGATTGGGCAGTCGGTGTCATCGTCCCAACCGACGAAGCGTACGCCCCCGCCAGGCTCGTGACCTGGGCCTTACTGGGGCTGACGGCGATCATCGTTGTCTGCGCGGTCTTCGCCGCCGTTCTCCTGGGTCTGAGCATAACCCGGCCGATCAACGAACTGGCCGCTGCCGCGGAGCGAATCGGATCCGGCGACCTGACCGGCGACGTTATCATCCGTACCAGGGACCAGATCGGGGCACTGGCCTCGGTTATCCTTCGCATGCGTGATTACCTGCGCAGCACCCTGAGCGAAGCCGGTTACAGCTCTGACAAGATGTCCATGTTAGCCCAGGAGCAGTCTGCCGCTACCCAGGACATGTTCTCCAACACCGAGGAGATAGCGGATTCTGTGGTAGTGCTGGCCAGGAACATGGAGGCGCAGACCCAGAAAATCAGGAAGATCATGGACTCCATGAGCTTCACGCCAGGGGCTCTTCCACCCGAGCTTCCCCGCCTTGAGGAAATCAGGGAGCTTCTCCAGGAGAGCGAGATCCTGGCGGAGGTAGGGGCCAACAAGACGGTAGAGATAGCATCCGCGTCCCAGGACCAGCGTGCCGCGGCGCGGGACATCTCCGCGGCCGCCCGAAGGCTCTCGGAAATGGCGCTGGAGCTGAAGGAGATGGTCCAGCGGTTTAAGGTCTAGCCTCAGATCACCGTTCTGCCGTGGCATATCGAGCTTATCTCAAGCTCGCCGGTGGAGGTGTTGAACCTCACCGTCCTGCCGTAGTTCCCGCCCGTGTCCTCCCCCACCAGAGGAATCCCCAGCCCCCCCAGCGCCTGCTTCACCGCCTCCACGTTTCGTGCCCCTATGTGCTTGGGCTTCGGCTTCCCTTCGGAATCCCCGTCCTGGCCGCTGGAGCCCAGCATCTCGAACATCTGTGAGCCGCCCACTATCTTGCAGAGGACACCTTTCCGCCTGGCTCCCTTTCTAACCAACTCGTCCACCAGGAACTCCACCGCGGTGTCGGCGAACTTGGCGGGATTTCTCCCCTTGTCCTTGCCCCTGCTCTCGGGCAACATGACGTGGGCCAATCCGCCTACCTTTTTCAAGGGGCCGAACATT
>JAHIPE010000016.1 GCA_018894655.1 Actinomycetota bacterium | reverse complement strand
CGAGACGATCGCCCGCCCGCTGGCCCAGGCCGCCGTCTTCCCGCCCATGGTCACCCAGATGATAGCGATCGGCGAGGAGACCGGCGCGCTCGACGTGATGCTGGCCAAGGTCAGCGAGTTCTACGACTCGGAAGTGAACGCGGCCGTGGACGGGCTGACATCCACGATCGAGCCCCTGCTCATACTGTTCCTCGGCGGCGCCGTGGGAATGATCGTCATCGCGCTCTACCTGCCGATATTCCGGGTCATCACAATGATCAAGTAGAAAAACGGCCAATACAATAAGTTGACTTTTTTTACTTAAGTTATGGTAGAATGACGACGATACTTGTTATGAAATGTCAGGAACGATGTGACAAAGCGCGAGAGGAGGTGAAAAGTAATGACGAAGCTAATGCATAGGTCAAAGGGGTCCAAGGGTTTCACGTTGATCGAGCTGATGATAGTTATTCTCATCATCGCAATCCTGGTCGCGATAGCGATCCCCGTGTTCCTCAACGCAAGGCGGAACGCTCAGAAGAGGACCTGCCAGGCGAACCTGAGGACGATCGAAGGCGGGTTCAGCACCTACATGGCTGATGCTGAGGTTTATCCCGGCACCATGGCCAACATGACCACAACTCCCTACCAGGTGTTGAAGAAGACCCCGCTTTGCGGGACTACAGGCTACGTGCTGACTGGCGGAGGAGGCGAGGTACCGCCGACGACGATTTGTCCCACGGATGGTACTGGCCATTCGATCTAACCAGCGGGTTCGGGAGCAGGACGTGAAGCAGGAGAAAGCCGGTTCTTGTGAGCCGGCTTTCTCACGTTGGCGATACAAGCGATCGGGCCGTCCTGATAGAATGCCCTTGAGATGTCCACTTGGAATGAAACGGCGTGATGCTTAGACATGAATCGCAACGATTCCGGGATACCGGGCGTCCGGTCGGGGGGCAGTGGGAATGCGGGCGGCAAGAGTGGTTTACGGCGGATACCGGCCGAAGCGCCCATCTTCCTTTTCAAACGCAAGATGGTGCCAGGCACCAAACGCAAGATGCCTCTTAACGGGCGGGTGATTCATGAAATCCAGGGAGAACCGTAAAGCCACAACAGCCATCTTACTGGTGATACTGGTATTGGCGTTGCTTCTCAGGGTGTTCAACGTCGGGCACGTTCTGTCCTGGGACGAGGCCTGGAACGTGAACTCCGTTGTTGATGCGGCTACGGGACACACCGACGACGCGTCAACGTTCTTCCCCAATCTCTCCCGGCACCCACCTGCCTACACGGGGCTGGGCATCCTTTACGCGTGGGTTACCGGGAGCGGTCGGGTAGGTGTGTCGATTGCGCTCGAGGTCATATCCATCATCTGCTCTCTCCTGCTCATACTGGTCATATTCATGTGCGGCCGCGACTGGTTCGATTACAGAGCCGGTTTGCTCGCCTCGTTTTTCTTCGCGGTAATGCCCGCGGCCAGGGTCTACGATACCTGGGTGAAGCAGGAGTCCATGACGTTGCTTCTCGGGCTGCTGTTCCTGCTGCTGTTCTTCCGCGGGAGGCACGTCGCCGCGGGCCTCTTCCTGGGGCTGGCGCTGCTGACCAAGGAGATAATCGTATTCATCCCGCTGGCCCTGGTGGTCTTTCTAACGGTGACCCGGCGTTTCGGGGGGTACAGGAAGCTGGCTATCAGCCTGGCGGTGGCGATTCCGCTGTCGGTGTGGTGGTACCTCTTTTTCTCAAGGACCTCGGGCCAATTCGCCGACTTCTTCCTGGGGAAACACGAGTCGGCCGTGACGTGGGCCAGGCCCTGGTACTTCTACCTGAAGCGCATTCCCGGCGACGTCGGCTGGGTGGCGTTCCTGGCGGCACTGATCGGTATTGCCTTCATGGCCCGGCGGTTGTGGTTGTTCCGGCGCGTCGATCGAAGTATCGGCCCTTACGCGCCGCGGGACATGGCGCTTTTCATCGTGATATGGCTGGCGGTCATCTACCTGGTGCTGTCGCTCTCGGGCGGCAAGCCCCCGTGGATGGCATACTCCGCCCTTCCCGCCTTTGCCCTTCTCGGTGGCTGGGGCCTCTCGGAGGCGTTTGAGGCAATGTCACCGCGGAGGCGGACGGCGGCCCTGGCTTCGTTGACCGTGGCGGTGGTACTGGCGGTAGCGCTGAGCGTTCCGGTAAGCTTCGGGGGGTACGTGTCGGAGGCGGATGTGATGTGGCGGGCGGCACTGAGGGATAAGGAGGTTGCCGAGCAGGTCAACCGGTGGGTCGGTGCTGGAGGGAGGATAATGCTGAGGGACGCGGATCTCAGCCCCAACCTGGCGTTCTACATGGACTGCTACGACCCCGGCTGCATGACCCTGCTTCCCCTCGAGCGAAGCAGCGGTGACCGGCGAGAGTTCTCTTTCCTGCTCCTCGATGACAGGACGGACCTGGAGGAGGCCCGCCGGCACCTGGAGGCCACCCGGCCGGACCTCCTGCTGCTGAACTGCGGTTCCCTCCTGGCGAGGGAGGTCCGCGGGTATATCGAGCCGGTGGAGATTGACGGCACCTGCATCTTCAAAGGCCGGGAGCTCGTTGAAGCCGTGAACGGTGTGGGGCAGTGATAACAGAGCTGATTGGAGATTCGAGATGACCTGGTACTATTACCTGGTGATAGCCGGCCTTGGCCTTATCTTCGGGAGCTTCTTCAACGTCTGTATATACCGGATGCCGCTGGGGAAGCAGTTGGGCAACAGGTCGGCGTGCCCTTCCTGCGGGATGATGATCCGCTCATACGATAATATTCCACTGGTCAGCTTCGTAGTGCTCAAAGGGAGATGCCGCGGTTGCGGCTCTCCGATATCGTGGAGATACCCGGTGGTGGAGCTCTCCACCGCGTTGCTGTTCGTGCTCATCTACTGGTGGAGCGTTTCTATCGTGCCGGGCGAGATCGGGGTCAGCGGGGGTGACGCCTTTGTTCCCGAACTCATAATCGGGCTGCTGATGGTCTCGGTACTGATCATCTCGGTGGGGGCGGACGTGAGCCACGGCATCGTTCCCAACAGGGCGACGTTCCCGGGGATGGCCCTGGTGCTGGCGGCGGTCGTGGGAGTGTCCCTGTACCGGGGTCAGCCGGGGCGGATCGGCGGTTCCCTGGTGTCCGCGGTGATCGGTGCGGGGTTCCTGTTCTTTGCCGGGGTACTCTACGGATTGCTATTCATGAAACCGGGGGGGGACGAGGAGTTCCGCACTGGCATTGGTATGGGTGACGTAAAGCTGATGATCGTTATAGGGTTGGCGCTCGGATACTTCCAGTGGTACCTGGTGATAGCCCAACTTATACTAGGTTACCTCGTTGGGGCTATCGTGGCGTTGATACTGATGCTGTTTACGGTGTTGGGCCGAAAGGACAGGTTGCCGTTTGTGCCGTTCTTAGCAACTGGAGCGGTTGTTACCTTGATATGGGGACAGACGTTGGTGGACTGGTATCTGAAACTCTTAAGGTAAGGATAAGGGATCAAATACGATGCTCAACCAGATAGTTTAAGGTTTGTAGAGCGCGCGTAGTTCCGTTTATTCCTG
>JAHIPE010000015.1 GCA_018894655.1 Actinomycetota bacterium | reverse complement strand
GCCGAGGGCTCCACCAACGGGGGCTTCGAGACCTGGGTGCTGGTGCAGAACCCCGGTGACGAGAAGGCCACCGCCGAGCTTATGTTCATGACCGGCGCTGGAGAGGTAGCCGGCCCGACGCTGGAACTGGAACCGCACTCCAGGCGGAGCGTGGACGTGGGCGTGACCGTCCCCGGCGAGTGGGACGTGTCCACCAAGGTGACCGCCGACCACCCGGTGATAGCCGAGCGGGCGATGTACTGGAACAACCGGACCGGGGGGCACGACTCGATAGGCGCTATTATATAGGGGGATACTTGGGTCTGACCGTAGATGTGCCAGCGCCGTGAGATAACCCCGGGAGAGCGAGGCAAGATGATCTGTCCGAACTGTGGAAACGAGACGGACGAGAGGCTCCGCTTCTGTACCGGTTGCGGCACCGAGATCGCACCCACCGTCCGGCAACCAACCGCGGCACAGCCGCCACCGACGCCGCCGACGGCTCCACCGGCGACACCGCAGCAGCAGCCGCCACGGCGACCTCCGGTGGAACGGTACCCGGCACAGGCACAGGCTCCACCGGCGGAGACGTACCGGACGCCGTCGCAGCCGACGACGAGGATACCGGCCCAGCAGTACGTACCGCCGGCCCAGCAGTACCAGCAGCAGGCAGCGGGGTACGGTGCCCCGTACGCGGCGCAACCGGGATACGGGGCGACGGGCGCCAGGTACGGGTCCGTCGTCCTGGGGGCGATAACGATGGTGATGGGGGCACTCGTCGCCGCGTCGGTGTTCCTCTCCTGGGTTTCGGTAATGGGCTTCGGAGCCACCGGGTGGTCGATGATGATACACGGAGCCGCAGGCCAGGGAGTCTCGACATCGGGCTTCCACGTGGTGGTCACCGGTAGCGGACTCATCTTTTTTACCGGCTTCCTGGCGATGCTCCTGGGGGTGTTGATAACCGTGGGCGGGCTGGTTCTCCTGTTCAACAGCAGGGCAGGCGGGGTCCTGACGTTGCTGTTCGGGGTCACCGCGACCGCCATTGCCGCGATAAACATCACAATGGTCTACACAAAGATGCAGCCCGTTTCACCAGGGGTCGGGCTGTGGGTGTTCGCGGGCGCCTCGCTGGTAGCGCTCGTCCTGGGGATAGTGGGGATGGCTTCCCCGGGATAAAAACCTGTAGATTACGACCGAGGAGGCCCCCTTGCGTTTGTACCTGGTACCATCTTGCGTTTTCAAACCTATAGATTACAACCGAGGAGGGGGTCCCCCCGTCCCAGGAAGCGGTCCGGGCAATGTCACTGCGTGATGCTATGCTGGGACTGCGCCTACTCAAGCGGCGAGGATGACCGCCCGCCGGGCCATAAGAAGAAACCAGTCAAGGGAAAGGACCGACAAGGTGTCCGATGCTGATCTGAACCGGCTGACCGGCGGGCTGAGCGAGCTATGCCGCCGGCGCGTTCTTGATGAGAAGTGGCTCATTGCCCCGTCACTGCGGGTGGGGTTCCAGTGGCTCGACTCGGTGGCGCGCTCGGGGCAGCCGCTGGTCAACGTCCGGGTAATGACCCTGGGGAGCATGGCCCTGGAAGTAGCCCATCCCGAGATGGCGCGGCTGGGGCTCGAGTATATCCGCGGGATAAGAGCCGAGGTCATCCTCGCCGGCATCCTGGAGCGTTCGCGGAAAACCGGTGATGGGTACCTCTCGAGGCTGGGCGCAAGCCACGGGCTCACCAGGGCCGTCCTCGGCTCGATCAACGACCTGCGGCTTGCGGGCCTTGCCCCGGGCGACCTGGAAGCAGGGAAGTTCGAGGTCAAGCAAAAGGGCCGTCAGGTGCGGGCCTTTCAGAGGGAGTACGAGGAGGAGATAAGCGCGCGCGGCCTCGTTGACTACGCCGGGGTCCTCGCTATCGCAACCCGGTGCCTTGCCAGGGAGCGGTTTGCGGCCGGCGGGGCACTGGTGATACTGCCCGGTGACATGGAGGTCGAGCTCAAGGGGCTGGAGCGCGCCTTCTGGAGTGCGGTTCCGAAGGAGAGCCGCGTGGCCCTGCCGGTGGACATACCGGGAGAAGAAGGTGAGGGGAAGACCGACGCCGCACTGCTCGGTTGGATAAAGGACCCGTACGGCGCGCCCGTGACGGTGGGGGATGGGAGTGCGCGGATATTCCGTGCCACCGGAGAGGTAAACGAGGTACGCGAGGTTATCAGGCGGTGCGCGGAGGGCGGGATACAGCTTGACGAGGTTGAGCTCATCCACACCGACACCGCCACCTACGTACCGTTGGTCTACGAACTCGCCTGCCGCCTCGAGCCGGACGAGGCCGGCGAGGTGCCGGTGACGTTCGCTGAAGGGATACCGGTGAGTTACTCGCGCCCGGCGCGGGCCCTCCTTTTGTGGCTTTCCTGGATCGGAGAGGGGTTTGCCCAGCCGGTGATGGTCCGAATGATCGAGGACGGCCTCCTGGAGGCCGGGGGGGGGCGGGGGGGGGGCTCGTACCAGGGCGCGATCATGAAGGCCCTGCCGATCGGCTTCGGGCGCGAGCGGTACCTGGAGGCGCTCTGCAGGAGTATCGCGCGCCTCGAGAAGAGAGCCTCGAGGCTGGAGCGCGACGATGACGGCGCCGGCGGCGCAACGGAGCGGGTGGCAAGGAGGATGGATGGATTGAGAGAGCTCCAGGGCCTCGCCCGCGACCTCCTGGAGTGGGCGCCGGATGAAGGCGACGGCCAGGCAGCCGTCCTGGATGGGGCGGTGGCGTTCCTGGAGAAGAGCGCCAGGTGCTCGGACCGGTTTGACCAGTACTCGAGGGAGTTCCTGCTGGAGAAGATACGAGAGCTCGCCGACTGTGTCCGGGAAGAGGACGCGGCGGGATTGAAGCCACGGGTGTGGCTGGCGGAGCTTGCCGGCGAATCGCACGTCGGCGGCCAGGGCCCAAGGCCGGGGCACCTGTACGTAGCGCCTCTGCGCGCCGGAGGTCATTCAGGGCGAGCTCACACGTTTATCGTGGGGCTGGATGACGGGCGCTTCCCGGGCGCCGGCGGCCAGGACCCGATACTGCTGGACGGTGAGCGGGGCAGGATGTCGGGGGAGCTAACCACCGGCGCGGGACACCTTGCCCGGAGAAACAGGGAGTTCGCGCTGCTCCTCTCCCGGCTGCGGGGGAGCGTCACGATGAGCTATAGCTGCAGGAATATAATCGACGACAGAGAGGCTTTCCCCAGCCCGGTTCTTCTGTCCGCCTACCGCATCCTCACGGGCTCCCACGGGGGTGAGGTGGCCGACTTCCTTGCCTGGCTCCCCGACCCGGCGTCTTTCGCGCCCCACCAGCCCGGACGCTCAATTGACCCGACAGGGTGGTGGCTCTGGCGGCTCTGTGTCGCGGGGGGTGTAGTGAACCCCGAGGAGGCGGTTGCCTTGTGCTTCAAGAACCTCGAGCGCGGGCTCGAGGCGCGCCGGGCGAGGGAGGGAGACGCTTTTACCGCCTACGACGGCTACGTGCCCCGGGCGGGGGAGGACGAGGACCCCACCGGGGAAGGAGGCTCGGTGCTGTCGGCAAG
>JAHIPE010000157.1 GCA_018894655.1 Actinomycetota bacterium | reverse complement strand
TCGGACGCCGTACACAATGCGACCTCAGAGATTGTGGCGAAAGCCAAGCCGCCATCTGAGAGGCCTTGCATCATCGGCATCGAGGACCTGAACGTGTCCGGCATGATGAAGAACCACTCTCTGGCCAGGGCCGTGGCGGACGCCTCAATGCGGGAGTTCCGAAGGCAGCTTGCTTACAAGTGCTCCTGGTACGGCATCAAGCTCGTGGTGATCCCTCGCTTCGAGGCCACATCCAAGCCGTGCTCGAAGTGCGGGTGGGTAAGGGGGGACCTCACGCTCTCGGACCGGACCTTCCACTGCGAAGCCTGCGGGCACACAGCGGACAGGGACGACAACGCAGCGGACAACATACTATCGCTCGCCGGGAGTTCCCCGGAGAGGGTAAACGGACGTGGAGAGGACGTAAGACCTGTTGGTCTCAGCAGGCAGACCTCGATGAAGCGTCAATCAGAAGAAGTGGCATAGAATGCCATATTCTGAGGAACGGTAAGCGTATATACGAGGAGCTAGGCCGGAAGTACCTGTCCCTGGGCCTGTGAGGTCCCCGTGGGGCGGCGCGCCCGCGGGGGCAGCGCCGAGGAAGCAGTTGTTAGCCGCGAGAATCAGGAGGTGCGAAGTGGGGTTCTTTGACAAGATCCAGGAGACGATTACTACCGCCACCGACCAGACCAAGGCGAAGGCGCAGGAGGCCCAGCTCAAGAGAGACCGCAAGAACAAGCTGGAGGCCCTGGGGGAGCAGGTTTACAACATGTACCTGAACGGGCAACTCCCAGATGAACAGTTCGCGGTCGCCTGCCAGGAGATCGCGCAGGTCGACCAGAACATCGCCGCGGCGCAGGCACAGGCCGCCAGGCAGCAACCGCAACCCCAGGCGGGAGCCCCCGGAGCCCCCGTGGCAGCGCCACCAACGGCGCCCCAGGCGGGAGCCGCCCCGCAGCCGCCAGCGGCAGCGCCACAGCAGCAGGCACCACCACCACCCCCGCAGCCACCGGCACAGGCTCCACCCCCAACACAACCGGAGGAGTAACGGCCGGGAGATAGCGCACGGTGGGCGCCCAAAGATGGTCGTACGGCGTCCCGGTTTCGTCGCGGGGGGACGACGGCGGAACGGTAATGGTATAATCCGCGGGCATGTTTGAACAGGCGATAGTTGGCCGCGGGGAGGTTACAGAATTGGGTCGGAACCCGGCGCCCAGAAAAAGAGCGATAAGGGCCGTTAGCACAATCGCGTTGCTGGTGTTTCTAGCGGTACCCCTGGTGGCGTCAGGATGTGGGTCGCAGACGCCGGAGGGGGTGGTGCGGGATTTCTACAAGGCCATCGAGGACGGCGACTGGAACGCGTACCTTTCCTCGGTGCTGGCGGAGAACGTCCGGCGGATGACCGAGGAGGACGTGCAATACGAGAAGGAGAGGCTCCTGGAGGGCGACTTCACGTATGAGGGCCTGAAGTTCGAGACAGTATACGACGAGAAGAAAGAGAACGAGGCCGAAGTAGAGCTGATCGAGGGGAAGATCACCGGAACAAACCCGACGAGCGGCGAGAGGGAGACAACCACGGTTGCCGAGATCAAGGAGCAGTACGATATAACCCCGTCGTTCAAGACCCGCAAGTACAAGGGCCGCTGGTACGTGGATGTTCCGCTGGCATCCGCTGACATGCCGGAGCCGGAGTACTGATAACTCTCCGGGTTATCGCTTTTTCTGTTACCGGTCAGAGGTCGCACCGGCCACTGCTTATTACTGATATACTATTTCCTGAAAGGGCGGGCGGAAGGAGTTCCTTTGGCCGATAGGGGGTTGCCTGTCATGACCGGGAGCGGACTGAAGAAGATTTTCACGTTGGTTCTTGCGGTGGCGCTCGTAGCCCCGGTGGCCCTATCCGGGTGCGGGGGGAGCTCGCCGGAGGGGGCGGTGAACAGCTTCTTGAAAGCGTGGCAGGACATGAACTGGGAGGCTTTCAAGGCGTCGGTGGCACCCGAACGGCGCGAGCTCACCAAGGAGCAGGAGGAACTGGCGAAGCAGAAGTTCGAGCAGGTACAGGTAAAGACTGAAGGGCTCAAGATGCAGACCGTCTACTCCGAGGAAGACGAGAAGAAGGCGGCTGTCGTGCTTACCGACGGCAAGATAACGTTTACGGCGATGATACTCGGCGAGAAGAAGACGGAGACCCGGAACATCAAGGATCTGAGCAAGGAGGAGCGGACTTACGCCACGGTCCAGGTGGACAGCACCTGGTACGTAGACAAAGACCTCGGTTAGCAGTCCCCCTCCGCCCGCGCCTCCGTCAGTCCCCGGGCAGCATCTCCCCCAGCGCGTTCAAGAGGTCGGTTTCGGTGATTATCCCCACCAGGCGTTCGCCATCGACCACCGGGAGGCCGCCGACCTTCATCTCCAGCATCACTCCCGCC
>JAHIPE010000156.1 GCA_018894655.1 Actinomycetota bacterium | reverse complement strand
CCAGGCCCAAGCGGTACATGCTTGGCATTTATTGGCAATCGTGTCAGTGCGCTCAGGCGGGGGGGAATATCTTCTGCGCCAGCTTGTAACTCGGGCAGGTCTCCCGCTTCCAGGGGTCCTTCGAGTAGACGACACACCGGCTGCAGCAAACCGACAGTTGTGCCCACTGGCCGATAGCGAGAAGAACGACGTAGGTGAGCAACATCCTCCTGCGCCCCAGCGCGGCCAGGAGCGGAGCGAACTGCATGATCGCGACTGACCCACCCTCAGCGATGATCCCGGCGGCATCCAGTGAGCGGTCAGGCTGCCGCTCGAACAGGCGGCTTGCCCACCTTCCGAGGTAGTAGAAATCACAGGCCTCGCCGTAGCGCTCGCACCGGGTGCATATCAGGTACTTGCAAACGGTGAACCAGGTGGCAAGCGCGGCGAGCCAGGCCGGGAGCCACCGGGGGCGCCTGCGGGCCACCACGTAACCACCGTAGGCCAGGTATGTCACCGCCGAGCCGATAAGGAAGGCCATCTCCCCGGGGTTCGGCTCCGGCCAATCCGACGACTCCCCGCAACCTCCGCAAACGCTTGTGTCGATACTCTCCAAGTTGCGTCCCCCTGTGGGGTCTTCAATGCTTATTTCTTGGGCTTCTTTGCCGCCTTCTTCTTCCCGGCGGGCTTCTTTTTTGCCGGTTTCTTCTTTGCGGGCTTCTTCGCCGCGGGGAGGAACCCCTTCGAGAGGATGGTATGCTGCAGGAGAGGTATCGAGAAGTTGGCGGGCCCGTAGAGGATACCCTCTATCTTCGGCATGTACAGGTACATCAGTGCCCTGTTGCCAACCACTACCCCGGCGAGTTCCCGGCCTATCGGGTTCGACATGTTGAACGCCCACGACACGTTGTTCGGCAGCCAGTTGATGGTCCCATCGAGCACGTTCAGCTTGAACTCGGCTATCTGCGGCTGGCGGTACTGGTACAGGTTGCACATGAACTTCATCTCGCCGATACTCTGGACCGGCACCTTGTCCCCCGAGATGCTCACTATCCTCTCCCCGTCTCGTGAGAGGTCGCAGGTTATCCCGCCGGCGCTATCGCTGAACTCGATATCGGCGATGAACTTGGGGTAGTTGTAGAAGTCGCGGCCGGCGCGCAGGGCGATCTCGGTCGTCACCGGCAGATGGTAGACGTAGACGTTGTACATCCTGTCGAGGTACTGCCTGAGGAGGTTGTACCCCGGCACCGGGGCGTAGTACGGCGAGTTCAAGATTATCCCCATCGAGAACTCGTTGTACGGACCGATGTCGGTGTCGTTGTACTCGAACGCGGTAAGGGTTATTGCCCCGACCCCCGGAAGGGCCTGGGCGGGAACGAAGCGGGGGTCCGGCAGCATCCGCCTGAGCTTCATGACGTTCGCGGGAAGGATCACCGTGAACGAGCGGGCTACCCGGTAGAAGATCGGAAAGCGGGCAGTGCCTCCATCAACTTTCAACTCGACCTGTTCAATATCAGCAAAGAAATCCTCTTGCAACTCTACCACCTCCGGAAACTCGGTCGCCTGGCGACTTTGTGCGCATCTTGGGATAGTATATAACACCGACAGCTTACTTGAGTCCCGGCGTCAGTATATTTCCTGGGGGAGGCCGGCTGTGAAAACGGTCCTTGCGGTTGCCTGCGCGGTTGCGGCTTCGATCTGCCTCAACTACGCGGTGTACCTTCAGAAGAAAGCGGTGGAGAAACTCCCCGCGGTTAGACTGAAGATATCCTGGACGGTCTTGAAAGCGTTCGCCACCAACATCCCCTGGCTGACCACCATCGGCGTTTCCCTGGTCGGGGGCGCTTTCTACTCTATCGCCATCCTCCTGGCCCCGATCTCGGTAGTGCAGCCGATCGTGGCCTCGGGGGTCGCCCTCCTGGCATACCTTGCGATAAAGAACCTGGGTGAGAAACCCGGGAAAGCCGATATCTACGCCATCGGGGTAACCATCCTCGGTGTGATACTCATCGGGGTCAGCCTTGCCGAGGGGATACCGACCGAGGCCGATCACGACCCGTTGGTGCTCTGGATATTCGCCGGTGCCGTGGTCCTCCTGGCGGTGGTTATCCCGTTTCTCATGTGTGGTGGCGGAGGCAACCGTCAGGCCGCCGGGCTGGGGATCTCGGTCGGGCTGCTGTTCGGCATCGCCGCCATCTTCGCCCGCCTCATGCTGCTGGACTGGTCAAACCAGTTCTCCGCCAGTGGTGTGACCGTGGTGTTCACTAGCGTGTTCGTGCTCGCCTGGGCGCTCACGATGATACCAGCCTTCATAATGCTGCAGGCGGCGCTCCAGCGGGGAATGGCGGTGGTGGTGGTGCCTATCGTCGCCGGTCTCTCCCAACTCATCCCGATACTGGGAGGCATGATCGCCCTCAACGAGCCGTTCCCGGAAAGCGGGGTTCTCACCGCGGTCAGGATCCTCGCTTTCGCGCTGATACTGTGCGCCACGGTCGTTCTCGCCAGGACGGCGGAAGAGGCAACTTCAGATACCTAGAACCTTGCTTATAGCTGCCATGAAGTCGTCGTCGTCAAAAGGCTTGCGGAAGAAGCCGGCGGCCCCCAGTCTGACCGCTTCCTCTCTCATATCATCGTCGTCAAACGCGGTAAGAAAGATAACCGGGATGTTCCGGGTGGTAAGCGAGTGCTTCATCCTGTCGATGGAAGAGAACCCCCCTCCGGCAGGCATCCTCACGTCGAGGATTATCAGGTCCGGCTTGTTCTCCTGCGCGACGCTATAAGCTTCCTCTCCGTCGTGCGCCCCGACAACCCCGTAGCCGGCGGCGCGAAGCCGTATCGAGAGGGCCATTACCAGGTCCTTGTCGTCGTCCGCGACCAGGATCAGCTTTTTTCCTTCTTCCAACCCGTCCTCCGTGCTCCCGCGTTACCGTGTCGCCTGCTGCCCTTCATGTATCGGCAATGCTATGTGGAACGCGCTTCCCATCCCCTCCAGGCTCTCGGTCCAGAGGGTGCCGCCGTGGGCCCTTGCGATCTCTCGAGAGATCGCAAGCCCCAGCCCCGCTCCTTCCTCCACGTACACGTTGTCATTCTCCACCCGGTAAAAAAGTTCGAATATCTTTCCCAGGTCCTCCTTGGGTATCCCGATCCCGGTATCCTCCACCGAGATTATCACCCTTCCCCCGTCCCTGGGCATGAAGCCCGCCCGTATCTGGATCATCCCCTGCTCAGTAAACTTGATGCTGTTTCCGGCTATATTAGCGATAACCTGCGCCATGCGTGCCTTGTCGGCGTAGACCAGGGGCAGGTCGTCGGGCACCTGCACCTGTAGCGTTATCCCTTTATCGACCGCCTGGGACTGGAGGCGGTCCAGGACGATGTCAAGTATCTCCTGGACTGTGGCCACCTGCGTCTTGAGCTTGAAATGGCCGGAAAGGATGTTGCTGGCGTCTATCAGGTTCTCTACGATGTTGCCCAGCCGGAAACTGCTTCTCTTGATGACGTCAAGGCACTGCCTCTGTTCATCCGTCAGTTCGCCGGCAAGGCCGTCCATCATGATGTTGACGTACTGGTCAATTGCCGCCAGGGGGGTCCGCAGGTCGTGGCTGACGTTGCTGATGAACGTCTTGTGTATCTTCCTGACCTCCTCGTCCGGGGTGACGTCAGTACCCACCGCGATCTTCTCGACCTCACCTTTCTCGTTCCTGATGAGCGCCGATATGAACCTGTAGCTCTTGCCGTTCTTCAGCACCGCCCGCCATCGAGCCGGGCCTTTGCTCTTGTCACAGATCTCACACGGTTCGGTGCGGTCGTAGAACATGTGGAAGCATGCGCCGCCCCGAAGCCCCTCCCCGAAGATCTCCTCCGCCGCGCGGTTCATGTACAGTATCTGGTACTCGGGACTCACCCCGTACGCCGGGTCTTTCAGTGTGGAGAGGATACCGTGCAGTTGCTTGTTGGTGTCCTCGATGACGCGGTTACACCAGTCGATTCGCCTCTGCTTCTGGCCGACGTTCAGGGCAGCGACTATCCGCGGAAGTGGGTCATCCCGGACCTGTTTGTAGATGAAATCGACCGCGCCGGCGGCAAGGCTCTGGATCGCTCCATCGACGTTATCCGGGCTCACTACCACGGCCACCGGCTGCTTCACCAGCCCTGCCTTCCTTATCTGCTCGAGAGGGATAGGTTTACCCTGGGGGTTGTTGTCCAGGTCCCAGAGTACGATGTCTGCGTTAAACTCCAGGGCCTTCTTCACCCCGGACTGGTCCCCGGTAGCGCTAACGAACCGCATCCCCGCCTTGGACAGTGCGAACTCGAACGCTAGCGCCGCCTCGCTATCACTTCCAAGGTAAGCAACCTTGTAGACCTTCAACCGAACCACCTGTCATCGTCGTTACTTGCTTTAATAATAACGTAATAACGGCGGGATTGTGCTACTTCTTCTTCCTCCCCCTCGTAGGGGGAGGATCGAGGTGGGGGTCAAGCGACCGAGGGATGCCGGCTACAGGTCCGGGCGCCGGCCCGACCAGGGGTGAGCCGCCTCGAACGCCGCCGCCGCCCTCAGGACCAGGGGCTCATCGTAGCGCCGCCCGACCAACTGGAGGCCCACCGGAAGCCCCCCGGCGGTGAAGCCACAGGGGACAGACGCGGCGGGCTGCCCGGTGAAGTTGAACGGGAACGTGTACGAGACCCAGGAGGCGGGAGACGCCTCTTTTCCGTCAATCGTATCGGGCCCGAGTGTCCCGCCTTCCTTGAGGTCGAAAGCCGCGCATGCGGTGGTCGGCGTCAGCAGGAGGTCGTACCTCTCGAAGAAAGGCCATATCTTCTCCCACAGTTCCTCCCTGTGGAAACCGACCCTCACCACGTCCGCCGCGCTGAACATCGCACCCAGCTCCAGGAACGGCCTGTACAGCGGGTAGACCTTCTCCTTCGCCTCCTCCAGTCGCTCCTCGTTGGCGGTCACCATCTCCATTATGACCGAGGTGGTGAGGTCCTGGGCCATGTCGGGAATCCCCGGCGTGTCCTCCACGACCTCGCATCCAAGCTCCTCGAACGAGAAAGCCGCGTCCTCGGCTATCCCGGCCACCTCGGGGTCCACCGCGTCGGTTGCCAGGTCCGAGGTGTAGGCGATCTTGAGGCCGTCGACCCCTCCCTTGATTGAGTCCAGGTAGCAAACGGACGTTGCCGGAAGGGAGAAACGGTCCCGGTCGTCGGGGCCTGCCATGACGTCAAGCATCAGCGCCGCGTCGGCAACCGTCCTGGCCATCGGGCCTTCGGCGTTCATCGTCTCCCACCCGCGTACCACGTGGGGAAAGCTCGGGACGCGGCCGAACTGCGGCTTCAAGCCGAAAACGCCGCAGAGGCTGGAGGGGATACGGATCGAGCCTCCACCGTCGTTCCCCACCGCCAGGGGCCCCAGCCCGGCCGCCAGCGCGCCGGCCGCACCACCGCTGGACCCGCCGGTGGTCTTCCCGGTGTCCCAGGGGTTCCTCGCGGGGCCGAACACGACGTTGTCGGTGACACCCACCAGCCCGAACTCGGGCACGTTTGTCTTTCCCAGCATCACCGTACCGGCGTCCTTGAGCCTCTCCACCAGGACCGCGTCGACGTCGGGGACATAATCCTCGTACAGGCGGGAGCCCAGCGTGGTCCGTATCCCCTTGGTGGAAATCAAGTCCTTGATGGTCACCGGGACACCCTCGAGGGACCGGGACTCTCCGTTCCGGTAGGCTTCCTCCGACTCCTTCGCCCGGGCCATGGCCAGGTCGGCGGTGATGGTAACGATTGCGTTTATGGTGGGGTTTACCCGCTCGATCCTGCCCAGGATCGCCTCGGTGGCCTCGACCGGGGACAGCTCGCCGGCGCGGTAGGCGTCCAGCAGTTCAATCGCGCTCATCCAGCAGATCTCGAGGTCGCTCATTGCCCCTCCTTACCTAGGTACCCCGCTCCATAAATACGCTGGCATTCGAACGCCGCTGCATCCACTCCGGCTGCGTTCCGCTCCCTCGGCGTACTACAGGAGTACGCACTCGGTCGCGCGCCTTGCCGGAGCGGCGCTTCGACGCTCTCGGTGCTTAACCGTATCTATGGAACGAGGCACTGACAACCGCCCTGTCCCGGCTCTCGCTTCGCCCCGGGCGGGGCGCAACGGCCAAACCGGGTTATATCTCCTGGCCCATGTCGATGAGCGGCCGGACCTCGGTGACCTTGAAGGTGACGAACGCCGTTATCAGGGCCGCGGCCTCGGCGTTCACCGTTTGCTCGATCATCTGGCGCCCCTTCTCGATTACAGGCCCCTCCTCCACGATATCCGTCATCTCGATGTAGACACGGCAACCTTCCGTCGTCTCCATCGTGTCTCCGCGGTCGGTAATAAAGGCCGCGTTGGGGTTCTGCTTCAAGTTACTGAGCGTGCGGTTGTTCCCGGTCAACATGGTCATGGTCTCACTGTCAGAGAACTGGAGCGAGCTTATACAGGCGATATCGCACCTGCCGTCCTTGTCGGATGTCGCCAGGAACCCGGCGCTGACCTTCCTGAAGTTGACCAGGCTCCATACCGTGTCGCTTACTTCCACTGGTGCCTCCTCCTTTGTTCTCCCCTACGCACCTTGAGGGCCGGTTCTCAACCGGCCCGGATCCCGAGGGCGACTAAAGTCGCCCCTCAAGGGCGGGGGGCTCGGTCCTTGACCCCCCCATCCCAACCTTCCCCCCAGAGGGGGGAAGGGGCAGAGGAGGGAAGGGGCAGAGGGGAGGATGCCGCAATTTACAGGGTTTCTGTCGCTAGCCTCCCTTGGCGTTGTTGGCGCTGCCCGTCCTGTCCCACGGGAAGCCGATCTTGCGGGTAACCTTGGTCCTCTGCTTCTTTATCTCGGGCTCCTGGTAGATCGTCAGGGTCAGTATCTTCCTGGCCTCGTCCGGGTAACGCGCTATGAACAGCAGTTCGTCCTCGGTCAACGGCTGCTGGGTAGTAACGTTAGCCAGCCTCACCAGGTCAAGGATCTCACGGGCCTCCTCGTCGGAGTGGAACTCGATCTGGAGCCGGTCGTACACGTTGCGGAACCCCTTGATGCCGCCGTAAGAGCCGGTAGTTATCATTCGCCCGGTCTCGATGATCTCCGGTTCGCCGCGCCCCAGCTCCTCGCAGTCGTAGAGCTCGTAGTTTCGCCTGTCCTTGAGGGCCCCGTCGGCGTGTATTCCGGACTCGTGGGCGAAGGCGTTCCTCCCCACACCGACCTGGTTTACCGGTATGGGTATGCCGAAGGCGTAGGAAGCGTACTTGGCGAGCCGCCACATCTTTGTCATGTCGATGCTGGGGTCAACCCGGTAGCGCCCCTCCATCCCGCTGGAGTACCGAAGGGCCAGCAGGCAGGAGAGCAGGTCGGCGTTGCCGGCCCTCTCGCCCACCCCGTTGACCGTTGTGTTGATGTAGGCATCGACGCCCCCGTCAACGGCGCCCTTGGCCCCCGCCACCGAGCAGGCAACAGCCATGCCGAGGTCGTTATGGCAGTGGAGCTCCAGGTCGATGCCGACCTCCTCGGCCATTATCTTCAACCGCTCATATATGGTGAACGGGTCGTCGAACCCCAGCGTGTCGCAGTACCGCACCCGGGAGGCGCCACACTCTTTGGCGGCGCGGGTAAACGTGATAAGGTCCTCCATGGTGGTCCGGGACGCGTCCTCCGCGTTGACTCCCACGCACTCGAAGCTCTCCCTTGCTCTCTGGCATGCCTCCCGCATCAGCTCAACAACATCGTTGAATGTCCTCTTTCCACTCCACTTGCCGCTTATCATCTGGGGGGAGGTGGAGATCGAGATGTTCACGAACTTGAGCTCCGGCACCATCTCCCGGGCCAGGTCGATATCCGCCTTGATCGCCCTGAGCCACCCGGCGATCCTGAGCCTCTTGATAGCACCGATATCCACCAGCTTGAGGTTTCCAATGAGATAGTTAGTGTCGTGGTTTGTGGTCGGGAAACCGGCCTCGCTCTGGAAGACGCCCATCTCGTCCAGGTACATGTTGATGATCGTCTTCTGGAGCTTGGCCAGGCCTATCTGGGAGGTCTGAACCCCATCCCGGTTCGTAACATCCAGCAGGTATATCATTTTCTGTTCCATCTTTCCTCTCCTTCTTCAGTGCGCCCCAAACCGCCGAAACCTCAGGCTTCCTGCCTCATCTCCAGGGCGCAGCGGTACATTATATCAAATAGATCAGGGATCTCATCGGTCTCCAGACAGGAGAAGGCGATCCTCAAGTCTTCCCCCTGGGCTATGACGCCCACCCCATAACGTTCAAGCAGCCGCACCCGCAACTCCTCGGCGTCTATCCCCTTCAGCCGCACGCACATGAAGTAGCCCGCGTTGAACGGGTACGGCTCCCAGACCTCCTCGTAGGCAGGGTTTTCAAGCACCTCCCTGACCTTCAGGGCCCGCCGGCGCATCAGGTCATACTTCTCCTTCTTCTGGCGCGGAAAATCGGGGTCGTCAAGCGCCTGCAGCAGTATCGACTGCGACAACTGGGAGCAGTTGGAGATGTTGCCCCTTATCGCCCCCGCCACCTTCTTCTCCAGGGCCTCGTACAGCCCCGCCTCCCGGCCGTTTGCCACCGCGTTGAACGTGATAAAGCCCACCCGGAGGCCCCAGGCGTACTGCTCCTTGGTGGCGCCGTCAAGCTTCACCCCGAAGAGGTGTTCGCTTCCGGACGCCAGCATGCCGAACAGCGACTCTCCCGGGACGTCGTCGGTGTAGAAAAGGCCGAAGTAAGCGTCGTCGAGCAGCACCACCAGCTCCCTGCCCGGCCCCGACAGCGACAGCAGTTCAGCTACCAGGCTTTCCGCCTCGTCGCTGGTGATGGTGTAGCCGGTGGGGTTGTTGGGGAAGTTCAAGACCGCAAGCGCCTTCCCTTTTTCCGCCAGCACTCCATCAAGCTCTCGCACCAGCCCGGCGGTGTTGAAGCCGCCCTCGCCGGTGAAAAACGGGAAGCTCCTGATCTCGGCGCCGCGCCGTATGCCGAACACCATCCTGTAGTTGCCCCAGGCCTTGTCGGGAAGGACGACGACGTCCCCGGGGTCAAGGAACAGCTCGCCCGCGACGGTCAGGCCGTGGGTTATTCCGCTGGTGACCACCGGCAAGCTTATCTCCTTGCCGGCAAGCGACCGGTTCTTCATGAACATATCCTCGCGCCACCTGTACCTGAGATTGGGGTTGCCCCCGGCGGGCGCGTAGCCGAGCACCTCGGTGGGGGTAAGGCCGTTAACGCGGTCCATCAGCGCCGGTAGGTACATCGCCTCCCCGCCGGACCGAGCGATCCCGATGGTGGCGTTGTAGCGGTGCGCGTCCTTCTTCGCCTCGGCCGTCTGGGTGAGGATGCCCCGCGGGAAGAAAAGCTCCCTGCCAAGCTCCGACAGCACCCCGTATGTGGCCGGGCTGGCCTCCTCTATCGTAGCGTTCAGCTCTTTAGCAAGTGGGTTCATAACTCCGTACCTGGTCAGGTAACTTCGGTACCATATTACGTTCAGGGAATATCAAGCGCCCAATTCTACCCGATTCTTGTAAATACAAGCAATAGACCAGGCTCAGTGTCAAAAGCAAATTCGGGGTCAGGCGGGCTCGAGGCGCACCGCGCAGACCTTGAGTTCGGGGATGCGTGACACCGGGTCAAACGCGTCGTTGGTGAGGACGTTGACCGGGCTCTCGGAGAAATGGAACGGGATGAAGACCTCCCCCGGTTTCACCCTGTCGGTCACAAGGGCGTCCAGCACAAGCTCGCCGCGCCGGCTTGTGACCTTCACCGGGCTTCCCGCCGTGATCTCCAGGGATATCGCGTCGTCCGGGTTGACCTCCACAAAGGCACTCCCCATCTCCCTTTCCAGCGAAGGCGAGGTCCGGGTCATGGTCCCGGTGTGGTAGTGAAACGCGACCCTCCCCGTAATCATCACCAGCGGGTACTCCCCGTCGGTGACCTCGTCGGGCGGCCGGTACTCCGTGACTTGGAAGCTCCCTTTCCCCCGGGCAAACTCCCCCTGGTGGAGAAACCCGGTGCCCTCGTCATCCGGCGTCGGGCACGGCCACTGCAGCCCGCTGGTCCCCAGGCGGCCGTAGCTCATCCCGGCGTACGACGGGGTTAGTGAAGCCAGCTCGTCGAAGACCTGCTCCGGCAAGGTGAACTCGAATCCCGGGGCGCCCATCTCCCGGGCTATACGGCAGATAATCTCCCAGTCCGCCAGTGCCTCCCCCGGGGGTTCGACCGCCTTGCGCAGGCGCTGGACCCGGCGCTCGGTGTTGGTGAACGTCCCTTCCTTCTCGGCCCAGCAGGCACCCGGCAGCACTACCGTCGCCACCTGGGTGGTGTCGGTGTCCATGATGTCCTGCACCACCAGGAAATCCAGCCCCGAGAGTGCCTCGCGCACGTGGTGAGAGTTGGGGTCGGAGAGGAGCGGATTCTCGCCCAGTATGTACATGAACTTGATATCGCCGGCCGCGGCGGCGTCCATCATCTCCAGCAGGGTCAACCCCGGGTTCCGGGACAGGTCCGCGCCCCACGCCTCCTCGAACTTCCGCGCCGACTCCTCATCCGCCACCTTCTGGTACCCGGGAAAGACGTTGGGCAGCCCGCCCAGGTCGCAGGCGCCCTGCACGTTGTTCTGGCCCCGGAGCGGGTTGACCCCCGTGGAGAGGCGGCCGACGTTTCCGGTCAGCATCGCCAGGTTGGCAAGCGCCATCACGTTGTCGGTCCCGGTCACGTGCTGGGTTATCCCCATGCAGTAGACTATCGACGCGGCGCCGGCGCCGGCGAAAAGCCGGGCCGCGTCCGCGATCCCCGCCGCCGGTATCCCGGCTATCTCCGAGGCCCACTCCGGGGTGCAATCGGCAAGCGACTCCCGGAGAGCGTTGAAGCCCTCGGTTCGCGACTCCACGAACTCCCTGTCGTAGAGCCCCTCGTCGATTATCACTTTCATCATCGCGTTAATGTAAGCGACGTCTGTCCCCGGCCTGTGGGCCAGGTGCATGTCGGCGTAAGGGGTGAGCTGTATCCTGCGGGGGTCGAACAGTATCAGGTGAGCTCCCTTGCGGAGGGCGTCCAGTATCTTCCCCGCGATAATCGGGTGCTGCTCGGTGGTGTTGGAGCCGCAGATGAGTATGCATTCCGCGTCGGCCAGTTCGCCCACCGAGTTGGTCATCGCCCCGCTGCCGAACGTTGCCGCCAGACCGGCGACGGTGGGGCTGTGTCACAACCTGGCGCAGTGGTCGATGTTGTTGGTCCCGACCACGGCGCGAGCCAGCTTTCCTACCAGGTAGTTCTCCTCGTTGGTGCACTTCGCCGAGCATATAAACGCCACCGAGTCGGGGCCGTGCTCGTCGACCACCCGCCAGAGCTCCCGGGCCACCAGCCCGATCGCCTCATCTATGGACGCCTCCCCGGCAGCCTCGCCCCTCCGGATAGTCGGGGAGGTGAGCCGCCTGGAGCTCCCGACGAACTCGTGCGACGTCCATCCCTTGACGCACAGCGTCCCGTCGGAAACCGGGTGACCCTTTTGGGGAAGAATACCTATCAACTCACCCCCGGACACCTCCAGGAGCATCCCACACCCCGTACCGCAGTACGGACAGATAGTCGGCACCGTCCTGTAGTCAGTCAATCGCTCCTCCTGTGTAGCGGCAAGATGTCGGCGCTACGATACGTCCTCCTCGGTTCCCAGGACCGCCAGCGGGCTCTCCTCCTCCAGGCTCCGGCCGGGCCGGTAGTCGAAGCGGCTCTCCACGGCCTCCCCCACCTTCCGATAGAGTGTACGTAGCGGTATGCCCACCGGGCACGCCTCCTCACACAGGCCGCAATCGACGCACCTCCCCGCCATGTCCACCGCCCTGACAAGGTGAAACACAGGAAGGCGCGGCGGTAACTCGCCGGGCTCCACCAGCTCCGGCTCATCCAGGGCGCACTCCTTGCAGTAACAGAGTGGACATACGTTCCTGCAGCCGAAGCACTTGACGCAGGTGTTGAACCGGCTCAGCCAGTAGTCGAGCCTCTCGCCGGGGGGGAGGCCCTCCAGCTTCTCAACCATCCCCAGGTCAAGGTCCCCCTCGGCTTTCTCCCCTTCCAGCACCTCGGAGGGGTACGGTTGGGAGCACCCGCACGCCCCCGCCAGTTCCTCACCGCAGGCGAGCCCCAGCAGTACAAGGCGCTCCAGGTCCACCTGCCCCTGCTTGGCAAGCTCGATGAGGGCGCGCTCGTCGCACCCCCGTACCACGACCGCGAGCCGTATCCCGGGGTCCGCCGCCTGTAGCCGCCGGACCATCGACGCCACCGGGTAGCGCTCCTGTGCAGGATACTCCTCGGCCATCTGTTCGATATCCTGGGCGCTGAACAGGTGCGGGATATGGCTGCCTTCCTCCAGGCGGTAGGCAAGCACCCGGTCAACCTCTTTTCCTGTGATGTCGCGGGCTTTGTCCGTTATCTTCGACACGATGTCTTTCTCCTCGCTCCGCGACTGACCCAGGACCACCACCGATTGAGGGCCCAGTCTCTTAGGCCGCCCGGAGCTCTGTTATCACAGCGGCAGTACAGATGGACAAGCGGCGTGTACGCATACGCACAGAAGCAAGACCAACTTGAATCATCGGAGCTGCCTCAAGAGACGGTTTTATAAAAGTCGGACGCCTCATTATACTCGTTAGTAATAACCGGCGAGCAGAAAGGAGCGTCCGATGAGTGAAGTGTACATTGGAATCGATGTCGGGTCAAAGACATGCGCAGCAGCGGTCAGAAGCAAAGGGGGTGATATCCAGATGGAGCGTGAGTTCCCCACAACCGAGAGCGACCTCGTAGAGTTCGTCAGTGGGCTTGACGGTGAGGTAAGCGTGCTCTTCGAGGAGGGCGAGCTCGCCGGGTGGATGTACAGGCTGCTTCTTCCTCACGCGGAGAGCGTTGAGGCCTGCGACCCCAAGCGGAACGCCTGGGTGTACAAGGAGAAGCCCAAGGGCGACCCCGTCGACGCCAAGAAGCTCTCGGAGCTTCTCCGGATGGGCAGCTACAAGGTGGTCTACCACACCGATGACGAGAACATGGCCACCTTCAAGATCGTGGTACAGCACCATCAGCAGATGGTGAAGAACACCACCAGGATCAAGAACCAGATCAAGAGCCGGCTGAGGCAGCAGGGGGTGATCATCACCGGCACGGGGGTCTACACCAAAGACGGCAGGCATGAGGCGATAGCCAGGGTGAATAACGCCCCGGTGCAGCATGTCCTACTCCAGGTCTTCCGCCTGCTGGACGATGCAGAGCGACAGAGGGACAAGGCTAAGCGGCTGATGGTGCGGGAGTCGGGTGCCTTCTCGGCCATAGGGCGCCTCAAGAAGATACCCGGGGTAGCGACAATCGGCGCCGCCCGGTTCTTCGCCTACGTGCAGGACCCGAGCCGCTTCAACGTGAGTGAGCTATGCAAGTACTCGAGACTGGCAGTCGTGGGGAGAGAGAGCGGGGGCAATCCCCTGGGACCCGAGCACCTGAACAAGGACGGCAACGGGACCTTGAAGGACGTATCCAGGAAGGCGTTCGACGGGGCCATGAGGACCAAAGGCCCAAACGGCATCAAGGAGTTCTACCGCCGGTCCCTTCAGAGGACCGGGGACCGAACCAACGCAAGGCTCAACACCCAGAGGAAGATACTGGCCGTAATGCTGGCGATAATGAGAGATGGGGTGGAGTACTCTGACGACCGTGTAAACGGAAAAGGGGCTTGACGGCCAGCTTTTAGGGGGCCTCCGGGAAGATTAGCTCCTCCCGGTGGCGGTACGCCTTAGCCCTTCAAGCGGACCGGGCAGCCGGGGAATCCTCGATTGAGCCGCTATGCCCGCTTCCCTTCGGGGAGGCGAGGCTCGAGAGTTGGTTAGGACCCCGGCTCTATGAGCCCCGATAAAACCATAGGCAGGGCCCTGGTCGGTACAGGGACTCGAGCCTCGGATAGGTGCATGGTCAGAAAACTGACAAACGGCGTACAGGTTTTGAAGGGTTCGCAGAAGCAGAGGGGGGAGGTGTCACCGGCGTGGTGCGTGAATTCCAACGGGGCGTCCTTCAAAGCAAGACATATCCGAAATATCCCCCGGGAGGGGGAGTGGGGGGGAGTGCTGTCTTGACTTTGACTTTTATAGGCGCGGCTCAAGAATAATCGGTGATGGGGGGCGCCAAACTTACTTCATCTCCAGGAAGTGGACTATGCTGGTGTTGGGGTCGGCCTCGAACCTGACCGGGTCCATCACCCAGGCCTCGGCCCTGGTGAGCCGGGTTGTCGAGCCGCTGCGGGGAGGGGCGCAAAGGCCTATTATGGTCACGTCCAGCCCGCGGAACAATGCTTTTTCGACGTAGCAGGCAAGGAGCGCCGGCTCGCCTGTGGTTATGAACGAGATCATAGATTCCAGCATGGCGGGGTCTTGCCCGAGGTCCTCATACTGTGTGGTGACGTTATCGATGAAGGAAGGGGCGAGGCTGATGGCGTTGCCCATGGTATATCTCTGCCCGAACGTCTTCTTTACCTCCAGGTTCTCGAACATCTCTCGCAGCGACTGCTCGGTGTAGTTGGTTGACGTCGCTTTCACCACCGGCGTGGGCGGCGGCCCGTGGAACTCGGCGGTTTTCATTCTCTGAACGTCTATTCCCTCAGGCTCAGCGTCGAAGAGGTCGGTTGCGCCCGAGTCCGAGGCCTTTTCCTCGGTGACCAGGGGAGCGGTTGTCTCCGTCCCCGGGCCGGGGCCCGCCACGAATACGCCCACGACCACCACGCAGGCCAGTATCAACGCGGCGCCGGCACCTGCCACCGCCAGGGCGGTAGGTGATCGCAGCCAGCCGGGAAGCAGCGTCTTTCGGGGTGCTCCCGCTGCCTGGACGGCATCGAGTATGCGTCTGGAGGCCGCGTCGGAAAGCTCAACCGGCCGTAGTGATGAGAGGGCCGCGCTCGATACCTCGAGCTTTTCCGCCAGGGCCCGGCACTCGGGGCAACCGTCCAGGTGCTCCCGGACCTCGTCTCCACGCTTCCCGCCCAGGTCGCCGTCGACGTACCGGGCGAGCGATTTCTTGACCTTTCGACAACTCACTTCTCTATCCTCCACAACCGGTTAGACGGAAGTCTTACCTCCAGTGTTCCTTATGCGGCTCGAGTATCTCGGCAAGTTTGATACGAGCCCTGAAGATCCTCGATTTCACCGTTCCCACCGGGAGGTGAAGCGTTTGAGCGACCTCCTGGTACTGGAGCCCTTCCAGCTCGTGAAGCACCAGCGGCGTCCTAAGGCTTACCGGAAGCACCAGCAGCGCGTCTTGCACGAGCGCCTGCGCCTCCGAGGAAAGCGCGCGGGTCTCCGGCTCACCGGTCGTTTCGACGTGGCCGGGGTATTCGTCGGGGCCGCTTTCCCCCACGGAGTCGTCGTGACTGACCAGGTTGGGGGTTCGCTTCTTCCCCCTTAGGTAGTCGCGGGAGCGGTTGGTGGCAACCCTGTAAAGCCAGGTGGAAAATAAGGAGCGGCCCTCGAACGAGCCTATCTTGCGCAGCACCTGGAGGAATATCTCCTGG
>JAHIPE010000014.1 GCA_018894655.1 Actinomycetota bacterium | reverse complement strand
GGCGTCCTTCACGATTGTGAACTACCTCTACCTGAAGGAAGAAGCTTCCCTGCTTTGGAGAAGGGAACTTTTCCTGCTTCATCGAGGTTGCTTGAGCCCTTCCCTCTCCACAGGCGTAACTTCGGTTGGTCCCCGACCTAGTGAAACTTGTTGGTGTCGGCTTAGATGTGATGAGGCTATTCTCCTTCTTTCACGCCGACTGGGCGGTTGCCAATTTTACGCAACAACCTTCTTGTTACAACCCGCTATTGGTCTTTCAAGGTGCCTTACCCGTGGTTACACTATACCACGCCAGAAGGACAGAAAGACCCGCCTGTATCCTCCACCTGAAGGAGGGGCTCTTAGGCGGGAGGAAAAGATAACAAAACAGGCAGTCGCAAACGTAGAACAACGCAACAACGGTTCATGGCACCTACGCAACAACGGGGGTCGGGTGGCACTGTTGTGTACACCAATTCGCATAAGCAATCCAGCGCCTCGTGTTTCATTAGTGTTATGATATTAATAAGCAAATACCTCGTGACGCCCGTCAGCAAAGCCGCGCAAGCCGGCAATGCTAACGGCAGGGAGAGCACGGAAGGCCGTCAATGTCACGCTTGAACAAGTTCACCGATCAGGCCTGTGTCGTGTGCGGGCACAACCTGGGGCCGTACCTGCGAATCTGCGACAAGTGTGGTTCCATCCAGAGGCCCATGGAAGGTGACGGGGCGGTCATCCCCCCCGACGAGTTCGGGGTCTGCGCCCAGTGCGGGATGACCATACCCATAGAAGACGCCCTCTGCGCCGAGTGCGCCGCGATTGAATCTATCGTCATGGAAACAACCGGCCAGGAAGAGGGAGGGAAGGCCCGGATCGCCTCCATCGTCGTGTTTCTAATCGCCCTGGCCGTGGTCGTCGGCAGTATCGTGGCCATGGTGTTCGCCGGAAGTTTCGCCCTGTGGATTACGCTCCTCTGTTTCGCGGCGGCTACGGCGGTCGTATCCGCGATAATCCGGTTTGTAATCCTTAGGCCCACCAAGGACAGGATAACGGTCTATCCCCGCTACGTCCCGAAAGAGCACGAGGATTAGCACGGCCTTAGTACCCCGCTCCATAAATACGCTGGCATTCTCGCAGCGTTTATTCCCCCGGCGCAGGCTGGTCGTTTCTGCGTATCACTCTACCCGGCGTCATCCCGGGGTTGAGCTCACCGTCTGAGAGAACCACACGGCCGTTGATTATCACCATGTCCAGCCCCTCGGGGTGGCGCTCGGGGTCCCGGAACACCGCCTCGGTCTTGAAGTTCTCCGGGTCCATGACCAGGAGGTCGGCGAAGTAACCCTCCCTGATGAGCCCCCGGTTCTTGATGCCGAAACTGCTCGCCGGCAGAGACGTGCACCGGGCGATGGCGCTCGGCAGGTCAATCAGCTTCTTGTCAAAGACGTAACGATTGATGAACTTGGGATAGCATCCGTAGAAGAGGTATGAGGGCCTGCCGATCCCCATCAAGATAGTGTCTGTTGTCACCATCGTCCAGGGGTCCTCCAGGGCCGGAAACATGTACTTCTCGGTGAAGTAGTCATCCGGCTCGGACATCGACTCGAAGACCAGGACCCGCCCGTCCTCCTCGATTAGAAGGTCGCACATCACGTCGAACGGGTGCTTGCCCTGCTCCCTGCCCAGATCGACGAAGTTTCGCCCCTCCAGGCACTTGTTCTTCTCGCTGTGGACCGCCATAATCGTCACCGCGTCCCAGCCCAGTTGCCGCATGATATTTAACGACCAGTCGTTCTTGCCCCTGTGCGGCCAGGTGGGGCGGCCGTTCTCGATGTCCTCGAGCATTTCCTTTCGGACCACCTTATCGGTGGCGCGGCCGAGGACCTTCTCCTTGCCCCCGGTTAGCGCCCAGGAGGGAAAGAAAGCCATGAGATGCGTGAACCCGGCGGTGGTGGGCATCACGTCCATCCCCATCCGCACTCCAGAGTCCCGGTGGCGCCTTATCTCTTTCAGTATCCTCCTCATGTCCTCCTTTATCAGGAAATCCGGCACAACCCGGGAGGAGAAATCGGGGTGCCTGGCCAGCCACTTCAGCGCCCCCAGCGCCGGGCGGTGTAACGGTCCGAACCAGGGCACGCTGAAAATATGTGAAACATGGCCGTATATATCGTTCTCCCGCGCGACCTGCGCCACCTCGTCTATCGCCAGGGGGATGGTGGTGTTTGTATATGAGCGCATATGGCTGGTATAGATAGCGTCGTGTTGCTTGAGTGATTTCCCCAGCTCCACCAGCTCCCTGGTGTCAGACTGGTTCCCGGGGAAGTACTGGAGCCCGGTGGAAAGCCCGAAGACGCCAGCCTCCAGGGACTCGTCTAGCGACCTCCTCATGCGGGAGATAGCCTCATCGTCCGCCAGCGTCATCTCCATGCCCAGGGCGGATATCCGCATCATGCCGTGGGGGGCGAGCAGGGCGGTGTTGAGGAGGACACCTTCCTTCTCGATCAGGTCCATGAAGCTGCCCATGGTGTTCCAGCGAATGTCCTTCTCGAAGTCCATCTGGGTGAAGACCTCCAGGTAAAGCTTCTGGCCCTCACGGTGCTCCTCGGTTACCGGGGCAAGGCACATCCCGCAGTTCCCCCCCACGAACGTGGTTATCCCCTGTTTCACAAGGGGGGACAGCAGCTCCGCGTGGTCCGAGCGGAAGTAGGCCAGGTCGGCGTGTGAGTGCACGTCGATGAACCCGGGGCAGACCGTCCGCCCGGCGATGTCGACGCGGCACTTCGCCTCCGCGTCCTCCAGGTTACCTATCCGCTCGATGGCGACTCCGGTTATCCCCACGTCGGCACGGTACGGTTCCTTGCCGGACCCGTCCAGGACGCTCGCGTTCTCAAGTATCAAATCGAACATCATCGCTCCTTCACGTAAGAGGACTCTGTCGCTTCCAGGAAGGTCACCGGACATGGAAGCACAACGCCGATTATAACACCCGCGCTCCGCCGGTTACCCACCCCGCGCAAGGGAAATCGAGTGCGGTTGACAAAGTATCTGCGGGAATACGTTTTTTTCACGGGAGGTCGCATGGAAAACGATCGGGCAGCGCCACCGGAGTCGGCAGCCGATGATAGCAGCATCGGAGTGGACCGGATAATCGCGTTCAGCGACGCGGTCTTCGCGGTCGCGATAACGCTGCTGGTCCTGAACATAGACGTACCGCAGGTGTCCAGGCAGCTTGCCGACGTGAAACTGCCCGCCGAGATATGGGCGCTCTGGCCGAAGTTCGCCGCTTTTATCGTGAGCTTCCTGATAATCGGCTTCTTCTGGGCCTTTCACCACATGATGTTCAAGAACATCAGGCGGCACACCAATCTGTTCCTGTGGATGAACCTGTTGCTGCTGATGTGCATCGTCTTCATGCCGTTCTCCGCCGCTCTGTTCAGCGAGTACACGACCACAGAGGTCGCAACCATGTTCTACGCCGCCAGTTGGGCCGTTCCTTCGTTCCTGCTGGCCCTCATGTGGTGGTACGCCACAGACAACAAACGCCTCGTCGATGAACAGTACAAAGCCATATCCGGGCGCCACGCGACGTTCGCGTTCCTGAACACCGGTTTCATTTTCCTTCTCTCCATGCCCATCGCGATTATCAACGTGGGGGCCGCCCAGTACTTCTGGCTGATGCTTATCCCCACCCACTTCCTGCTGGGGCGGTACTTCGGAAAAAGAGGCGCTTGAGGGGCGACACTCCTGTCGCCCTCCGGGGAGGTTGAGAACCTCCCCTCAAATCGTGGGAGAGGGTTGGGGTGAGGGGGGCTCCGCTCCTTCCCCCCTGGCGGGGGAAGGTTAGGATGGGGTGGCAACCAGCCCTACCGTGTGCAGCCCTCGGCGAAGTGCCAGTCGGTGGCGGTGGTGGTTGCGCCCATCACATCGTGGCCGCCCGGCCACATGCCATGGTAATGGAAGTACGTAGGCCGCTCGGTGACAACGGGCGCCCCGGCGGTTACCCGCATGCTGACGTCCTCCCCCGGACCCACGTCGAGGTTGACATCCACGGTTGAACGGCTGAGCGGCGGCAGCGATATCGACCTGCTCTCGTTCCTCCCGCTCCCCAGGTAGTAATCCACGGTGGCCTCGACCTGCTCCTGTTGCGGGTTACCCAGGCAAAGCCAGGTGTGGAAGCCGTCCCGCGTACACCCCTCGGCGAAATACCACTCACGGGCGGGCTCCAGCGCCCCCACCACGTCGTGGCCGCCCTCCCAGACCCCCCGGTAAAGGAAGTAGAGGGGGCGCTCCACCACCAGGGGCTGGTCGGCCTCTATCC
>JAHIPE010000155.1 GCA_018894655.1 Actinomycetota bacterium | reverse complement strand
TTGCGCCGGGCGTCGGTGGTCGCCGAAGACTACTACGAGTTCCGGTACTGGAGCGACGACTCGTTCTGGGCCAACGAGCGTGACGCCTCCGAGATGTGGGGCGAGATGTACGCTCTCATGCTCGAGGAGATGGGCATCGACGGCGACCGGCACGTTATCGGCAAGGCCATCTACGACTACTTCGGACACGGGGACCGGTGGCGCCCGTTCCCCGACGTCGAGCCGGTGTTCGAGAGGTTGAAGGAGAAGGGCTACCGGCTCGCCCTTATCTCCAACTGGGACTCCCGTCTCGCCAAGCTCTGCTTCGACATGGGGCTAGACCGCTACCTGGACTCGGTGGTGTCGTCTGCCACCATCGGGCTTATAAAGCCCGACCCCCACATCTTCGACGTGGCGCTCCGGCGCATGGGGGTCGACCCCAGGCGCGCAATCCACGTGGGGGACCATTACTACGCCGACATCCTGGGGGCGCGTAGCGCGGGGATCTCCCCGGTAATGATAGACAGGTTCGGGGGCGGGCATGCCGTTGATGTCCCGGTCATCGAGGACCTCTACGGGCTGCTCTCACTCATAGGGATCGACCCCGCTTGAGGTTCGGGGCACGCCCGGAGCCGCGCAATCTTCTTATCTTGAGGGCGCCTCTCAGGCCGCCCGGAGCGCTGTTATCACAGCGGCAGTACAGATAGACAAGCGGCGTGTACGCATACGCACAGAAGCAAGACCAACTTGAATCATCGGAGCTGCTTGGAGAGACGCGGCTCAAGAGGTGTATGGGAATGCCGGCAAGATGCCGGCGCTACGGGTCGCGGCTCATACGGTATCGGTGGGGGCTGCGGTTCAACCCTCGAACCGGTGGCCCAGCAGCGCCAGGGCGTTTCTTCCCAGGATGGCGGCCTTGGCGTCGTCGGCCAGGCCGGCTGCCTCGACCTCGTCCAGGTGGCGCTGCATCTTGAGTAGCGGGAAGTCGGTGCCGAACAGTATGCGCCCGGGCCCCACGATATCCACCGCCGCCTTGTAGATGGCGGGGCGGTAGAGGAACGGTGAGGCGGCGGTATCGTAGTACACGGAGGAAGTGACCTTGGCGACCTCCGGCATGAGCTCGTAGAAGAACAGACCTCCCCCCCAGTGCGCGAGGATCGCTACCGTGTCGGGGAACTTCTCCAGGAAACGGTATACCGGGGCCGGGGTGGTGGCGGTCTTGCCGGGGTAGAAATGGCCCACGTCCTCGTTGACGTGCAGCAGCATGAAGAGGCCCGCCTCCTCCACCGCGGCGGCTATCCTGCCGGTCGTACCGGTGTCATCGAGGCGGAAGCCCTGGGCGTCGGCGGAGATCTCCCCCACGCCGGAAAGGCCTCCCTCGAAGCACCGATCCAGCTCGATGTCGCTCGCCTTTCCGGCCACCGGGTTCGTCATGGCGAGCCCGATGAGGCGGTCGGGGTGTGCCGCCACCGCCTCCATCATGTAGGTATTGTGGTTGCGGCACATGTCCAGGCTCCTCCAGGGGAAGCCGCAGACGATCGCCCTGTCAACCCCGGCGGAGTCCATCTTCTCGATGAGCCCCTGGTGGGTGACCATGCGGGCCTTGGGGTTGGAGTAGATGAAATCGAAGGAGGAGTCACGCTTGGCGAACATCTCCCGCCGTTCTATGACGTCGGGGGGGAAGATGTGGGTGTGGGCGTCTATTATCAATCGGATCAGAGCTCCTTCTCTATTGTCGGCAGCGTTCCGGCTGATTCCGGCCGCCGGCACGGTCACATTATCACAGAACCAGCGGGGCGGTCACACCGCCTCGATAGCCGCCGGGCGGCCCCCGGTTTGCCATCCGGCCAAATCCGTTAGAATATAGTGCACGAAATTGGGCGCTCCCGTTGCGCCCGGAAAGGACCTACTCAAATGACTGGGTTCAAGCGGCTTTTCGAGCCCATCGATGTAGGGACGATGCGGATGGCGAACCGCGTCCTGATGCCGGCGGTGCACATGGGCATGGCCAAGGACGGGTTCATCAACGACGGCTTCATCGACTTCTACGAGGAGAGGGCTGGCGCGGGCCCGGGCCCGGGGCTTATCATCATCGGCGGGTGCTACCCGGAGAAGCGCGGAATGGGCGCACCGAACTTCGTGGGGATCGACGACGACAAGTTCATCCCCCGCTTGAGGGAATTCACCGACCGCATGCACAGGTACGACACCCGGGTGGCGGCCCAGCTCTACCACGGCGGCCGCTACTCCATAAGTTTCGTCATCGGGGAGCAGCCGGTCTCGGCGTCGGCGATCCCCTCCCGGTTCACAGGCGAGATGCCCCGAGAGCTCTCGGAAGGCGAGATAGGGGAGGTACAGGCGAACTTCGCCGCTGCGGCCCGGCGTGCCCGCGAAGCCGGGTTCGACGCGGTGGAACTCATCTGTGCCGCCGGTTACCTGGTGAACCAGTTCCTTTCTCCCCTGACCAATGTAAGGGAGGACCGCTACGGGGGTGACATCTACGGGCGGATGACGTTCCTGGTCGAGACCATCGCGGCGATAAAGGAAGCAACGGGGGAGGACTACCCCCTTATCTGCCGCCTGTCGGGGTCCGACTTCATGGAGGGCAGCCACACCCTGGAGGAGACCAGGGTGGTCGCCTCCGAGATGGAGAGGTGCGGCGTCGACCTCATAAGCGTCACCGGCGGGTGGCATGAGACCAGGGTCCCGCAGATAACTATGAACGTGCCCCGGGGCGCCTACGTGTACCTTGCCGAGGGGATACGCGACGCGGTACAGAGTGTGCCGGTCGCCGCCTGCAACCGTATCAACAACCCCGAACTGGCGGAGAGCATACTGGAGGAGGGCCGTGCCGACATTATAGCCATGGCGCGCGCCTTCATAGCCGACCCCGAGATCCTGCGCAAGGCGCGCGAGGGGAGGCCCGAGGATATCAGGCACTGCATCGCCTGCAACCAGGGATGTTTCGACCACGTGTTCATGCTCCAGCCGATTGCCTGCACGCTGAACCCCCGGGTAAACCGCGAGCGGGCGACCGAGATCCTGCCCGCAGGCTTGAAGAAGAAAGTGCTGGTAGCAGGCGGCGGCCCGGGAGGGATGGAGTCGGCGTGGGTTGCTGCCCACAGAGGGCACGACGTTACCCTCTGTGAGGAGGGCGAACGGCTGGGGGGGCAGGGCCTGCTGGCGGCAATACCCCCCGGACGGGAGGAGTGGGCCGAGATGACCCGCTACCTCGAGCATCAGCTTGACAAGGAAGGCGTGGAGGTCAGGCTGGGGGCCGCGGTCACGCCTGAACTGGTGCGGGAGGTAGGTCCGGACGTAGTGGTGATGGCGACCGGAGCCAGGCAGATAACCCCGCCTATCGAGGGCGTGGAAAACCCAAACGTGACGTTCGCCTGGGACGTCCTCACCGGCGAGGCCCAGACCGGCGACACGGTGGTGGTTGTCGGCGGAGGGGCGGTTGGGATCGAGACCGGCTCGTTTCTCGCCGAGAGGGGCAAGGACGTGACGGTTGTGGAGATGCTGGAGGTGTGCGGCAAGGATATCGGGATATCTACCCGCTGGACGATACTCCAGGACGCCGCCAGGCTGGGGGTTAAGATGGTAGAGGCCTGCCGTGTAGAGCGGATTACCGCCGAGGGCGTTGTGGCGGACCGGGGCGGCGAGCAGGAGTTGTTCGAGGCCGACACCATGGTGATGGCGGTCGGGTCGCGCCCGGAGGACAGGCTGGAGGAGTTACTGGCCGCGGGTGGCGTGATGGACGGGATCGAGCTATACAGGGTGGGGGATTGCGTTCAGGCCCGAAAGGCGATTGAGGCTATCGCTGAGGGGTTCGAGGTGGCCCTGAAGATCTAGTGTCCCGTCTCATAAACACAATGGCATTCGAGCGCCGCTGCATCCGCTCCCGCTGCGTTCCGCTCCCTGCGCCGTACTCAGTGAGTACGCCTCAGGCGCGCGCCTTGCCTGAGCGGCGCTCAGGCGCTCTCGGTGCTTCACCGTATTTATGAGACGGGACACTAGGACGTCGAAGATCTTGAGGGTTCTCAGGCCGCCCGGAGCCGCACAGTAGTTTGAGGGCGCCCGGAGCCGCGCCTGGAGAGACGCGGCTCAAGAAAAGGGGAGTCCGAGGTGGACAAGGTGGTGGGGCGGGTTGCGTTTGGTGCCTGGCACCATCTTGCGTTTTATATACTATAATCGCCTGTGCAGCATACTAGCGGGAGGCCCGCGTGCGTCCGAGTTGGGATAAGTATTTCCTGGAGATAGCGGCCGTGGTGGCGGGGCGGTCTACCTGCCTGCGCCGGCAGGTGGGCGCGCTCATCGTCAAGGACAAGCGCATTCTGACCACCGGGTACAACGGCGCTCCCAGGGGGCTTGCTCACTGCCTCGACGTCGGC
>JAHIPE010000154.1 GCA_018894655.1 Actinomycetota bacterium | reverse complement strand
GCGGCGTAGATTTCCTGGATGGTCGGCTCGACTTCACGGGAAGGCAGTGTAAAGTCGGTCTGGCGGCAGATGAGCCGGCGCTTAAACGATCCCGCGCCTTTCCCGCTATCATCGATCACGCACCTGGTGGGTCCGCACTGCATGTGGATGATCGGGTGATGGCCGTCCCGCCTATAGGGCGTGGCGGTGAGCCCGAGCACGTAGCGTGCCTTCGCCTCCCCCAGCGCCAACTCGAACGTCACCGCCGGGACGTGGTGGCACTCATCCACTATCACCTGGCCGTACTCGGCAATAACGTTTTTCACCCTCCTCTCCCTCACCAGGCTCTGGAACATGGCGACATCGATCTTGCCGGTCCTCTTCCCGCCGCCACCGCTAATCCGGCCCAGCGCGCCTGGATCGACGTCGAGAAAACTGGACAACTGGGCGAGCCACTGCTCCAGTAGTGGGCGCCGGTGCACCAGCACCAGGGTGTTGACCCCTCTCTCCGCTATCATGCGGGCACCGATGACCGTTTTGCCGGAGCCGGGTGGCGCCACCAGGACACCGATGTCGTGGTCGCACAGCAGGGATACGGCCTGTTCCTGCTCCGGGGTAAGTTCCCCGCGGAACCCGGCCTCCAACCTCTCCCCCTCGACCCTCTCGTCCGTCAGACCCGGAGTTATCCCCGCCTCGTCGAAGAGGCTCACGAGGTCTTGCATACAACCGCGGGGGATCGCCATGTGGTCCGGAAACTCCTCGGAGCAGCAGATCACCCTGGGGATCAGGGCGGTCGACAGCCGAAGGCTCTGCTTCTTGTAGAACTCCGGGTTCTGAAAAGCTGCAAGGCGCTTTATCCGGTTGAGCAACGGCTGGGGCAGGCCCTTTTTCTCAACGAAGATACGGCTGCCCAGGACCACCCGGACCTCTTCGGGAAATGGGCCGGCCAGGGGCGGATACTTGACCTCCCGGGAAGGGGGCAACGCCCAGGGCCTGTCCTCGCCCTCGATCCGGCTCACCGGGATACCCATGACCTGCCCGCTGCGCTCCGCCGCCCTGACCACCTCCTCGAGCAAAGGCGTCTCCACCCTGGAGACAGCGGCAAGAAACGCCCACTGGTCTTCATGTGGCGTGAAGGACGCGTCAAGGAACAACGCGTTGCCTTTCCCGGACGGGCCCTTTTGAAGCGGCAGCGCGATGAGGTTTCCAAACCCCCCCTTGGGAAGAAGGTCCTGGTTCGGGAAAAGGCGGTCGTACGAGTCCATCCCCAGTTCATGTCGCCGGGACATCGTCTCGGTCAACAGGTGGCTGCCCAGTTTGCGGGCGGGGGCGGCCGGCACAGCCTCGGAGAAGAAGAACCAGACGTGCGCCCCGTTACCGGACCGTGAACGCTCGAGAGACGCGGGGATACCGGTTCGCTCGCACGTCTCCATGAACGCGGAGGCGTCCTCCATCCATGAGCGCCCGTCGAAATCGACCGCAAGGAAGTGGCAGGTGCCGTCCGGCAGCATGGGGTAGACACCGATGGTGTGGTTTCCCTTCAGGTGGCGCTCTATCACGGTGTCGGTGAGCGCGTCCAACTCGCGGTTGGGGCAGACGCCGCACTTTACCTTCCGCTTGTCGCACAGCGCCGGGTCCCACTCGTTGTTGCATGCCGGGCTGTACCCCGTCTTGCCGCCGCGCTGGCTTTGCCAGAGGCGCGCATACACGTCCTCTCGTCCCCGAAACAGGGACCGGAAGAGGCGAACGTTGCTACTGTCAGATGGCCCTTTATCAGGCGCTTGCGCGGGCTCATCGGGGCCCTCGCTGGCGTAGGGCACCCCGGCATCGGCGCATATGTCAAGAGAGCCGACTGCGTCCTTTCCCTGCATGCCCGTGATGTACTTCAGCAGGTGGCGATTCCCCTCGAGCAGGCGATCCCGCTCGGCGGTCACCTCCTGGAGGCGACGCCGCAGCGCCTCACGTTCACCGCCGTCGGTCGACTTCGCCATGAAACGTCACTCTTTCGGCAGGGGCACCTGCCGGGACTTGCATTGTCTTCTTGCCCATAGAAACAGTTCGTTCGCTATAACCGGCAACAAGAATCACCGTTACCTCAGAAGGGAGCGCGGCTCCAGCACCAATCTGACACCGCGAAGCACCTCGTCTATCCTATCCGGGGACAGGGTCCCGATCTTCTCCAGGAGGTCGTTCTTGTCCACAGTGAATACCTGGGTGACATTGACAACGCTTCTTACCGGGAGGTTTGCTTCTCCCTCGTCAAGCAGCACGTTCCCGGGCACTTCCGAGCGACTGATGTTCGAAGTGAGTACGCACACCACTACCGTATTGATCCTGCTCCTGTTGAAAAGATCGTTCTGAATAATAACGTGCGGGTGCCGATATCCCGGGCCCGACCCTGATGGCTCGCCCAGGTCTAACCAGTAGATATCTCCTTGTTCGATCGCCATTCACCCTCCACCATTCCCCTGTGGTACTCCTTCATTCGATCCTGGTATTGCCGCTCGTCAGGCCCGGGTTCCTCAGCGTATGCCGCGTTGATCCCTTTATGAAGCCTCCTGTTCTCTCTTTCCAGAATGAACGCTTCGAGGGCCATGGAAAAAAGCCGGCTGCGAGAGACTTTCATCTCATTTGCAAGGGAAACCGCTTTCTGAAACAAGGAGTCCTCAATTGAAACAGCAGTCTTGGTAGTCGTCATACTTGTCATACCTCCTTTCATACCAATGGTATTACCATCTGCTGCCCACGTCAAGGCCCCCTTCTGCTGTCACGCACTTCGGACTGAACGCCGTGGTCACCGGCGATCTACAAGCAATATGCGATCGAGTGAGAACTCACGCGGAACCGGTGCTATCACTCTCTACTTCAGGTCAAGGGCGTAGATGATCGCCTGATTAACCTGTCTCATTTTCTCCGGCGAGAGACTCACGATCGGGTTGGAGAGTTGCGCCCCGGGAATCGTCACTATGTTATCGAGGTTGACAACCAATTTTTGATATGATGAATCCCGGGTGTCACTTACGACCACCACGTTATGAAAAAACTGATTCGTGGAGTCCGGGCATGGCAGGCACCAGGAAGAACCAGAACGTGAGGGGCAAGGAAATGAAGCGGCGCGTCCTCGAGGAGATCAACGCCGACGACGCTCTTGCCGTACTGAATATCCTCGCCGAGCGGGACGCGGACGCCTCCAGGAAAATCGAAGAGATCGCAGTCGAGTACTTGAGCGAGGTGGACATCGAAGACATTGCCCTTAGGGTCTACCATGCACTTGACGGCATCGACGTTGACGAGGCCTATGACCGTGCGGGAAGCAGTAGATACGACTATATACACCTCTCCCTGAAGGGAAGGGCCTGGAGGAAACTCCGGGTCCCGGTTGACCAGGAGGCTTGAAACCTCGAAGGAGGTGACATGCAGAAGTTATCGGAGAGAAACACATGCACACCCCGGGATACATCCCAAGTTCCGGGCTCTGTGACCCACGCTCCAAACAGTTCCTCGGGGGTGAGGAACAGCGACGCGGGTCTCAAAACCCCCGATAACAGCTCCGATGGGACCCTCACCGGGAGGGAACGCCCGGGGCGGGATCTCGAGAACAGGGCGGACCACCAGGCCCGCGCGGGCCATCCCGCCTACGATTTCGACCGTGCAAGGGAAGAGCTCGGCGTGTGGCCGGATGAAGGAGTGACCACGATATGACTCAAGGTAAGAAAGGCGAGCGCCTCTACACTCTCGATGTCTTCCTCACCGACGGTCCCACCGGTGAGGAGTTCGAGGGGCAGGTGATAGGCCGAACCATCCAGATCAAGGGCGACCAGACGCTGGGTGACCTGCACCACGCGATTTTCTCCGCCTTCGACCGCGAGGAGCAGCACCTGTACGAGTTCAACTTCGGCGAGGGTCCCTACGACCAGTCCGGACCCCTGTACGGGCCGCCGCCAGCCTGTTCTTCACCCCTGGAACAGGATATAGAGGACACCTACGGGACCACGCTTGACTCGCTGGGCCTGGAGGAAGGCCGGATATTCGGCTACTGGTTCGACTTCGGCGATGACTGGATGCACCAGGTAAACGTGGTGAAGGTCGAGGATGCCCCGGCGCGTGGCCTCTTCCCCAGGGTCACCGGGAGGACCGGTGAATCACCGCCACAATACCCCCCGCTGGACGAAGAGGAGGAGTTCGACGACGACGAGATGGACGACCGGGATGCTCCCGCTCTACTCAGCGAACCGGACCCGGACGAGCTCGAGGAGTTGGTCAGGAGAGAGTTCAGGGAGGAGCTCGAGAGCAAGCCGCTGAGCCCCGACACCGACCTCCGGGTTGCGCTTACCAAGCTGCCCGCGGAGTGGACGAAGGGGATGTGCACGGAGTTCGGGCTTACCGGGATCACACGGCAAAAGGAGCGGGTCAAGGCGATAATCGATTACTTGACGGACCCGGGCTCACTCGAGGAGACCTGGAGGAAACTGCCCGAGCCCTCCCGTCGCATGTTGCGTTGGCTTGTCGTCGATGAAGGTGGTTTTACCACCACGCATCAGCTCTCGGAGGCGTTCGGCCCGGACGACGATGACACCTGCTGGTGGAACAAGGGCGAAAGGCCCACGACCGCCCTGGGCGTGCTGCGCCTCAATGGGCTCGTGTTCGTGGGAACGACCACCACGGGGGGGTGGAGGGTGAAGAACGCCGTCGTGCCGGTGGAGCTGCGCGAAAGGCTTGCCGACGTCGCCGGTGCACCAGGGGACGCGCCGGCTGCCCCAAACGGTGAACAAGGCGAAAACGCAACGGCAGACATACTGGCGGCGGTGTTATCCGACGCGGGCGTCCCGAAAGAACTATACGAACTCTTGAAACGGTTCCCGGAAGATACCCGGGAGGAATTACTAACGGCCCTGGGGCAGCCGGGTGAGGGACCGATACTGTTCGGGGAGTGCCCCTGCTGCAACGAACTCAATATCGGTGACTGTTCCGAGGTCGAGGGCCTCGAAGACCCGACTATCGGGCTATGTGATGATTGTGGCTTCGTCTGGTGCATCGAATGCGGCTCGATGCTCCTTCCAAGCTGCGACTGCGGGCACTGGGCGGTCTGCGATGAGTGCGCGGTGGAGAAAGACGAGTTCGGGGACTGCGGCCACCTGTCGTGGGAGTGCGAGACGTTAATGGAGGAGTACTCGGAAAAGATTCCCTTCGAGGAGTTCAAGAACACCTGCTCCCGGTGCGGAAAGGATATACCCGGAGGCGTCGATACCTGCGGCCCGGGGGCGAAGGTCAAGAAAGGCGCGAGCCTGGAGGGAATGGAGGGCATCACTATCTCCCTGTTCCTGAAGGCCTCACAGATGTGCATCCCGGCGACAGTTCCCGCAAAGGATCCGAGCGCCGGTAGCCGTGGCCACGACCTGGTTTTCTACACCTGCAGCCCGGAGTGCGCCAGAGCCCTGGGGAGCGTGCTCGAAAAAGAGATAGAAATAATCGACCGCACCGAGGTACTCTAGGAAGGAAGCACCGTAGCCGCCTGGCACCAAACAAGTTACTATGCAAGCCTTTTTCCAGCATTGCTATAAAACGCGGGAAACCTCCACTGGCGCATGCCAGGGGGGCAAGCGGCGAGTTCTCGCCCTTCCACACGTCATCTATACGTACGTGGCTACCAACCGCAATGCCGGTCATTGAACGTTTACCCGTATCACGACGTCTAATGGGCTAAGAACCCAATATCATCCAAGGTGAATCTGAAAGTAGCCTAATGAAGAAGCTAATAATCTTGATTCTAGTTCTGGTCTTAGTAATTGGCACTGGCGCGGGTATAAGCATCTATTACTACTTCGAATCTAAAACAACTGGCAAGCCCCCGCGAACCTCCATGCCCAAGTTCAGGTCCAGTGAAGATTTTGTCAGGGCCTTCAAGAACGACCGAACAAGATACTGGGGTATCCAAGAAATGGCAATGCCTTCGTCGATGTCGAAGGCCATAACAGCTGGCCCCTTCGGTAGAACACTGGAGTACTCTACCACTAATGTTCAGGTCGCCGGCGTTGATGAAGCAGATATTGTCAAGAACGACGGGAGATTCATTTATACCATCTCTGGCCAATCAGTGGTCATTCTGGCCGCCTATCCGCCAGAAGAAGCCACGGTTGTTTCGAGAATTGATTTCGGCCAGGATTCCCAGCTCAACGAATTATTCATTGAAGGCGAAAGATTGGTAATAATCGGCTCGAATTATGACTACGGGATCGAGACCCACAAAGAAGATGTTATTCCTCCGCGAGTTGAAATAGCTTTTATCAAGATCTACGACATCACCAAGAGAGAAGAGCCGGAACTCATAAGGACTATTGAATACGAAGGCGGTTATTCAACGTCCCGCAGAATCGATGACAATGTTTATGTTGTTTTGACCACCTACCCCGACTATGTTTTATACGATAATGAAAACCTCCAGGGTTCAGATATTGTTCCTAAATTCCGCGATACCCATAAAGATCAAGATCCGGCCGGCTTTAGTCCGGTCTGTGGCTGTACGGATGTTGAATATACTGATCCGGAAGGTTTTTCTTCCCTCCTCTCGGTCTTGGCTATTTCAATAGAAGACGAAAGCAAGAGCTTGAATAAAAGAGTGATTGCCGGCTGCTCTGAGAATGTGTATGCTTCCCCGGGAAATCTCTACGTTGTCAGCACTGATTATCAGTATCACAGCTATTGGTCACATTCGATCGGTCAAGAGAAAGAAAAAACTACTGTTTATAAATTCAAACTTGATGGACCCAAGACCACCTTCTTGACTTCGGCTGAAGTTCCTGGAACTGTTTTGAACCAGTTTTCCATGGACGAATCGGATGGTTACTTCCGAATTGCAACTACTCGCGGCCAGGTCAGCCGAGAAAGTGCTGCTTCAACCAATAATGTTTACGTCCTTGATTCTGACTTAATAATGGCCGGCAAACTGGAAGGATTGGCCCCTGGAGAAATAATCTACTCGGCCCGCTTTATGGGAGATAGAGCTTATCTGGTTACCTTTAAAAAAGTTGATCCTTTCTTTGTCCTGGATTTGACCGATCCTAGAGATCCGAAAGTCTTGGGGGCTTTGAAGATTCCGGGCTATTCGGATTACTTGCATCCTTATGATGAAACTCACATTAT
>JAHIPE010000153.1 GCA_018894655.1 Actinomycetota bacterium | reverse complement strand
TACGGTCAACATGAATGAAACGGTCGGTGAAGGCAAGAACATCTCCGTCAAGGCGACATCAGACATGCCCGTTGTAATAGAGCGCCCGATATACTTCGACTATCAAGACAAGTGGCAGGGCGGCCACTGCGTAGTCGGGTTTATGTCTTGAGCATGGTGTTCACAGCAAGATGTTGACTGGCCTCGAGGCCAAACCGCGAACCTTATTTCTGCTTGGTGGGCACTTATCTCAGCTCAATCAACACCGAACCCCATCACAACGTGACCGCCGTTGGCGCCGTCTTCGATGTCGAAGTACATGGGGCGCTCGACGATGATGGGCGAGGGAGCCGTAACTTTCGCTGAGACGTCCCGATCGGCACCAACTGCGTCGTTCACGCTCACGGTGTACCTCGATTGCTTTGCGATCTTCACGACCTGGGTTGTCGGCTCGGCGCCGAGGAGTATGTAGGTGATCGTCACCTCGACATCGGTCTCACCGGGGTTCTGGATGCAGAGCCACTCGTCGTAGCCCGCGCGGGTCGTCCCCTCCGCGAAGAACCATGTATTCTTCGCCTCGTTGGCGCCGACAACGACGTGGCCTCCCTTCGCGTTTTCGTGGTAATTGAAGTACATTGATCTCTCGGCGATTATGGGCTGGTCGGACGTCAGAAGAGTTGAAGTATCCACGTTCGGCCCGAGAGCGTTGTTGACACTATAAGTGAAGCGTGACTTCGCGGGGACTTTGATCTCCCTTTCCTCGACTGCTCTGTCCAGGGGCATGAAGCTGGCCGTGACGGTCGCCTCCTTTTCGCCCGGGTTCTGCAGGCATAGCCAGGTATCGAACCCGTCAAGCGTTGTCCCTTCCGCGAAGTACCAGGTGTCAGACGGCTCAGCCGCCCCCATTACCACGGAGCCGCCGGGCCACCTCCCCTTGTAATTGAAGTACATGGAGCGCTCGGCGATTATCGGGTTATCGGAGGCGACGTGGGTGGACACGTCCTGGTTGTCGCCGACGGCCGCCCTCACGTTGACGGTTATCCTGGAATTGGCGGGCACCGGCACGCCCTGCTCCACGTTTTCGCCTGACCCGAGCATGTATGTTATCCAGGTTTCCGCGGTGGAGCCGCCCGGGTTCTCAAGGCAGATCCACTCGTCGAAGTCCTCAAGGGTAGTACCTTCGGCGAAGTACCAGGAGGTGCGACCCGAAGGCGCCCCGATCACGACGTGACCTCCAGGCCACTTCCCGTTGTAGTCGAAGTACATAGGCCTCTCCACCAGTATCGGCTGGCTGGATACGACCTTGGTGGCGAAGTCCTTTTCCCCCGCGATGAAACCGTTCACATCCACGGTCTGTCTGGACAGTGCGGGGACCGTCACCTGCTGCAGTCGATACTCGCTGGAGGAGAGCATGTAGGTTATATCCACCTGCGCGTCCATCTCCTGGGGGTTCTGCAGGCAGAGCCAGGTATGAAAGCCGTCGCGGGTCGTCCCTTCCGCGAAGTACCAGAGATCGGGCAGGGCGAGGTCGGAGAGCGGCCCGTATCGGAACGTCTCACCTCCCTGGGCGGAGTTGTAAGTGCCGCAGTAGATGTAGTTACCGAAAGTACACATGCTCAACGTCAACTGGTTGTTGGCGTTCCCGAATCCGTCCGCGTTGGCCTGCACCCAGGCGCTCCCATCGGGGGTTCTCCAGAGTTCAGAACCCCCGCCCTCCTTCCAGGTGCCCGCGTACAGGTTGTCCGCGAATATCCCGAAAGACCAGACACTCTTGTTCATGAGGTCCCCGAAGCCGTTGGTGTTCGCCTGGGTCCAGTTCTCTCCGTCGGCGCTCCGCCATACCTCGCATCCGTTGATTATGTTGTAGGTACCGACGAACAAGTTTCCCTTGAAGACCTTCTGGCAGTAGATGTACTTGTTGTTAGCGTCACCGAAACCGTTCTCGCCGATCTTGTCGAACTTATTACCGTTCGTGCTCTTCCACAGCTCACACCCCTGGGCTTGGTTCGATGTCCCAGCGTACAGCGCCCCCCCGAACACCGAGAGGGAGTAGATGCCCTGGTTGCTCGCGGTCCAGGGGAAAGGAGTGGCGCAGGCGGTCCAGGCCGAGCCGCTCGAGCTTCGCCAGAGTTCCCCTCCGTCGGTCTGGTTGTAGGTACCGGCATAGATGTCGCCCCCGAACACGCACAGGCTGTAGATGCCCTTGTTCTTGGCGTCCCCGAAACCGTCGGTGTTCACCTGGGTCCAGTTTGTGCCGTTGGAGCTGGCCCAGATCTCGCCGCCGGTGGTCTCGTTGTAGGTGCCAGCGTAGAGCTTGTTGCTGAATACGGTCATGCACCACGCGGACCAGTTGTTCGCGTCCTCGAACCCGCGCTTGTTGGCAAGAGTCCAGCCGGTGCCGTCCCGGCTCCTCCAGACCTCGCAGCCTCCGGTGAGGCGCCTCGTGCCCGCATAGAGAAAGCCGTTGAACTCGGCAAGGCCGTAGACGCCGATATTGCTTGGATCCCCGAAGCCGGGCTGGCTGACCATCGCCCAGGACGCCGCGTAGGATGAGGTGTGCGGCATAACCAGAAGCACCGCCACCGCAAGCGCCAGTACCGTTGTTGTGCGACCAGGGAATCTCCAACGTTTCAACACGGGTTCCTCCTGTTCCTGGGCCTTCGATAAGATTCGCGCACCGTCAGCAATAGAGTCGCTCATCTTATATCGCAGAAGCGCGTTTCACTTCCTATAGCTTCGCATTTGCCGCCGACCACAACAATGGGATTCTATACGTTTGCGATTCCCGGGGCAAGCATGGACAGCCGTCCTACGGAGTGCCGCAGATTCAGTGTCACAGGAGTAGATTACGATAAGGCATCCGGGATTGGGATGAAACTGACCCGGATGTTGGAGGTTGGCGACAACAAGGAGGGAGTCGTATGTCCGGGCCTAGACTGAAGATAATAAGAACGGATGATAGGAATACCGGGGTCCACTGTGGAGATACGGGGTTTGGTGTATCGGTCGACGGGGAGGTTTCGGAAGACGTGGGAGACATGCACGTCTGGATAGGCGTTGGGTCAAGAGGTGACGTTTATGCCGTCAAGGTGAAGTCTGGCGTGAACGCGGTCTGGGTTGGGGTCAAGGAAGACGGCACGATGCATGTTTCGGCTGAACGCCAGACCGGAAGAAGACAGCGCAAGAAGTATGGGACAATTAACCTCTGGTTCAACAAGACATGAGTCCTCTCATACTCCTCGTGGCTCTTCGTACCGAAATCACTGGGAAGGCTTGTCAGCACGCTGATTGTTCTTCACTTATCCCCCCCGGTGATCCTGGTCTCCTCCTCGTTCGCTTCCTCACGTAACTCCTCGATTCGGTCGATGCGGGCATTGTACGCCTCGATGCTTTTCCTGGTTTCTTCTGCGAGGTTCCCGCTGAGCGCCTCCCGCACCCTTGCCTGCGCCTGGTTGATGCCGGCGATGTCGGAGCTCTCCACCGCTGACTTGAGATCGAGAAGTGATGAGGAGTAATCCCCGAGCATCTCGAGGAGCGCGGTGTGGATGCCTTCGAGGAAAGAAGGCGGTGAGAGTTCCTCGAGGTCGGAGGCCACCGCGTCGACTTCAGTGGCGGTATCGGCAAGGGCGGCTCCCACGTTGGCCGGTGAAGGGTCACCGGCTATCCTGGAATCGAGGGAGAGGGAGGCGGCCTCCACCTTAGCGATGAGCGGCTCGCGCTCCACCGTGTAGGTCAGCATTGATTTCATGTCCGAGAAGAAAGCCCAGGCCTCCCCGTAGAGTTCGAGAACGATGGAGTTAAGCTTCTTCGCCTGCTTGGGGGGCTTCAGCTCCCGCAACGCTTCCACACAGGTCTCAAGCTCCTCCTCGGCTTCGGAGATTTCCCCGAAAAGGGCCTTTAGCGCCTCGGGCCCGCTTTTCAAGTCCTCAAGCGCCTTCTGGATCTGGGCAAAGCTCTTGTCGGAACTCGACCTTATCGTATCCAGGTCACACAGGTAGTTCTCAAGGGAGATCTTCCCCAGGCACGAGATTGAGGACGCGCACAGGCACAGCATGACGACCACCGCGAAAAAGCGGATTCCGCCCCGGGCGTTCCTCAAACCTTCGCTCGGTAGTGACATTTACTGCTCCCCGGTACCGCTTATCTTCCAGGCGAATTCTATCACGAAAGGCGGGCAAGCCAACCGGCAACCGGTCCGCTCCTTATTGCCCGCCCGCGCCCGTTGACGCCCGCCCCCCTCCTGGGTTATAATTTCCAACCTAGTTGGAGGATGAAAGCATCCCCTAAGCGGATGAGGTGACAAGAAAAGGGCAATAAGGGCAACCGCACTCCGTTCATTCATCTAGCGGCGGGATATCCTTGGGCAAGATACGGCGAGATGAGAATAACAACCGGGCCGGTATACTCCGTGCTTTCCATTTATCTCCCCTCCATGCGGTCGCCCTCTTGATAGTCGCCGTGTTCCTGTTCACCACCATCGCTGCCACCCCGGCGGCGGCCATCGGCCGGGCCCTGAACGCGGTGCACCCACCCAGGAAGGCGGACCAGGGGTATGAGTTCGTTGACCTCATCTCCCGCTTCAAGATCGACGAGCCCGGGGAACGGGACCCCGAGGCCTTAGCGGAGGACCCCGATACCGCCGCCATGTCCCGGATCGTGGAGGAGGAGACCTCCTCGGGCATCAGCGAGGAGGAGTATAGAAGGCAACTTGAGGAAATCGCAAGGCGAATGGAGCAGGAGAGGCAGCGGCGGGAGTGGATGCGCACCCACTCCTACGCAAAGTCCAGTGCCTACTACAAGGAGAAACCAAGACAGGAGCCATCTCCCGCTACCGACGGGCCGGACGCCCCCGAGGGCGAAGTTGAGGAGCCGGGACCCCCTCCGTACCAGGCCAGGGACGACCTCATCACCGTGACGTTCGCGGAAGAAGTCACGTTCGACGAGGCGATCATAGTGGTAAGCGGCTTCGGGGCCTCGATCCTTGCCGCCACCGGCGAGCACAGCTTCCTGGTGGGACTCCCCGAATCGCTTCCCGCCCCACAAGCGATAGTCGCCTTCCTGGCCCTGCCCGAGGTCGCAGGCGCCCAGCCGGTGTACGAGCCGGCGCCCCAGCCGGAGGAGACCCCGACGCCCGCTCCCGCTCCCGAGCCCGAGCCGGAGCCGGAAGAGACCCCGGCCCCCGATACCGGCCCGGACCCGGAGAACCACGAATATGTGACCCCCGATCCCTCGGTCCCCGCCGAGGTGGTGGACCCTGCCGCGCCTGCGAGCGAGGGCGACGACAGGGAGTCACAGCGGGCGGAGAAGGAGGACGGGTTCGCGATAGACTACCCCAGCGCGGTTGACCTGAGGACGGGCGAGCCCGCGGGCGAGCCCGAGCAACAGCGGCCGGCCCCGCCTCCCGGGCCACAACCGGCACCGGATCCACAGGGGCCCGTGGCCCCGACTCCGGATATCTCGCCGGACCCCGCCCAGATAGATGCGCCCACCCCGACGGTTGCGCCCCGGGAGGACGAGGTCGGGCCACCACCCGGCCCCGATCCCGCGAGCGACACCCCGGCGGTTGATCCCGGCGCCCCCCCACCACCGCCGCAGAACGTTTCGCCCGACCCGGTTTTTCCCGACGGTACCCCGGTACCGGCTTCCCAAAGACATGAGGGACCGAACCAAGGCTGGCCGGAGGCCAGGGGCCCTCCCGCGCTCTCGCCCGATCCGAGCTGCCAGGCCGCATCAAGAGAGATGCGCGGTTACTTATCCGATTACTTCGACCCGGTGGGTCCGGACCCCCAGGAGGTTGCGCTCCTGTACAGTTACATCCTTCCCGACCCTTTGATGGGAATCGCCCGTGAGGCTGCCAGGTGCCCGGACCCTGCTTTCATGAGCCCGGCGGCGACCTTCAAGGACAAAAGGGAGCTCATCGTCGCCTTCAGAGAGGACGTGGACCCGGCGCTCGCGGGCGCCATCAACTCCGCGCTGGGCGCCTCCATCATCTCGGTGCACCGCGACACCAACACCTACTGCATCCGCGCACCGCCCGGGGCCTCAAGCGGCGAGATGGCGAACATCTACATGCGCCTCCCCGAGGTGAGATACGCGGTAGCCGGGGGGGAAAGTCCGGTGTACGTGGCGGACATCTCGTCGCTCAAGCGCTCTCCACCGGAGGTTGAGTGGGCGCGAGTATACGTGAAGTTCGCCTCCGGACTTACCGCCGGCGAGATTGCCGCGATCAACTCCCGGTTCGGTGCGGCAATAGAAAGCGAGATAGTGACTGGCCTTTACCGGGTGAGGCTGCCTGTTTCCTACACCGATATCATGGCCGGGTACGCCTACGTCCGGATGTACGAGTCTCTCCCGGGGGTATCCTACGCGGTTTTCAACAGCTACTACCGACCGCCGCCCCCGTCGGACTGCCCCGACGGGGTGGACCCCCAGGGGTTCGTCACCGACGCTATATCCGGCATTCCGCTCGAGGGCGCCGAGATAAAGGCGATGCGGTGCTGGGGCCCGGACTACTGGGAGACGGCCGGCTCAGCGCTCTCCGGCTCCGACGGCTTCTACGACTTTCTCGTGCCGGCGGGCGACTACACGCTTTTCTGCTCGCTGGCTGGATACGTTACCGCCCAGCGGGAAGTGACGGTGATAGAGGGCGAGGTGCTCACCGCCGACTTCGCCCTGGAGCCCCTGGCGACCCTCTCCGGCCGGGTGACCGACGCCGGCACCGGCCTTGCAATAGAGAACGCACAGGTGAAGGTTGCCACCGGCCAGGGGGTGGTCCTTCAGTACGCCTCAAGTGATGCGGACGGCAACTACGCGCTCGAGCTCGAGGCAGGGGAGTACCAGGTCACCTGCCGGGCCGCGGGGTACGCCCACGGGGCAGCTTCCGTTTCTCTGTCCCCCGGCCAGAACACCGCCGACTTCAGCCTGGCAGCCGACGGCACGCCTCCGGCCGTCCCGGGCGACGTCCAGGTCGCCCAGGACGAGAGTGGAGCGGTTCTCACCTGGAGCGCACCACCCGACGCCGACCTCTACGGCTACCACCTCTACCGGGCCCTCGAGCCCGGCGGGCCGTACGAGCTCGCGGGACAGACGACCCATACCACTTTCACCGACATGAAAATCCGCGCTCAGGCCACCTACTACTACATCGTCAGGGCCGTGGACGGAGCCCAAAACGAGAGCGCCCCATCCGCTCAAGTCTCGCTTGCGGCCTCCGACATGGCCGCCCCCATTGTTGTTGAGGAAATAATGAACGATCTGGGCCGGGTAATCCCGGGAGAAGCGAAACTGTTCATGGTGATGTTGGATGAGACCGGGGTGGATGGCGCCACGTTCCAGTACTACGACACCGCGGCTTCATCGTGGGTTGATATCGGAACGGATGATGATCCCGACTTCATCCAGTACCCTTTCAAACAGGGTGGAAGGACGTATCCCGGCCTGTGGTGGGCAGAGGTCTCCTGGGACGCGAGCCCCTTCTCCCAGGGTGAGAGGCTCGAGCTTCGGACTGTCGCATGTGACGGGACCAACACCGGCGTAATAGAGCTCGGGACCTTCACGATCGACCATCTGGTGGCGCCGCTTCCCAGGCCCCCGGCCCCGTCGATTTTCGCGGAACCCGGAAGGATACTCGTCTCCTGGGATGACTGGGCCGACGACTGCCTGTACCGTGTGTACCGCGCAAGCGCTTCCGGTGGTCCCTACGAGCTCATCTCGTCTATCTTACTCGGCGGGGAAGCCTTTGCCGACGCCGACGTCCAGCCAGCCGACACCGACATACTACCCGGGGTCACCTACTACTACGTGATGACCAGGCTGGCCCTCTCCTTCCAGGAGAGCCCCTTCTCGGAAGAGGTTCTTGCCACGGCGCTTCCACGGGACGGGACCGCGTCGGTTGCGGCGATCCAGTCAATGAGCGGTGGGAGTTTTGGCGAAAGCGGCACGGTCATGGTCTATTCGCTGGGCCCGGTGGCTGAAGTCAGGCTCGAATCCTCGGTTGAGGGCTCAGGCTGGCAACTGGTGGCAGTCAACAGACAACCCATGTATGACCCATCGTCGCAGTTCTTCATGAGCTTCTTCGCGGTGGACAGCAGCGCGTCTTCGGGCTCCACCGTCTGGCTCCGCGCCACGGCGCTTGACAGCTCGGGCTCCGGGGGCGAGATGGTGGCGTCCTTCATCGTGGACCGCGGGCCGCCCGCTTCTCCCATTGATGTTGTTGCTCTTTCCGCGGAAGGGGGAGCGCATATCCACTGGAGGATGCCCGAGGGGGCCGCCTACCAGTACTTCCGCATATACCGCACCGAAACCCCGGGACGGTACTACCGCCTGGTGGCTGACCGGCTCCAGGCCCAGGAACCCTCGGATATGACCCACACCGACGGGGGCCTTCTCACCGGCATCACCTACTACTACGTGGTCACGGCGGTGGACTACCTGGGAAACGAGAGCATACTCTCCCTTCCCTCCACCGTCACCCCCGACCCGGACATCACAGATCCGCAGGTCCTGGGCATGGACCCCACGGGATACGTCGGCAGGATGCAGCTTTTCACCGTCATGACCGCGGACAACTCGGGCGTCTGTCGCGTGAGCCTCTCCTACTTCGACGGGCTCGACTGGCAGTTGATCTTCACCGATCACTCCCCCGTGTCCGACCCCTGGGGCTCGGCCTACATCTCCACGGGCGTCTGGGACACCTCGGCGCTCCCGGAGGGAGAGTACCAGGTGAGGGCCTCAGCGGAGGACCTCTGGGGTAATACAGCCACCACCGAGACATCATACCAGGTGGACCACACCGCCCCGGCGGAGATCCTGAACCTGGCCATCACGCCCGGCCCCGGTTACATTGACATATCCTTCGACCCCTCGGCAGCCCCCGACCTCTCCCACTACATGATCTACCGCGCGACCGAGCCTGAAGGCCCTTTCCAGCCCCTTACCCGGCTGTCTCCCTGGGACGGGGAGAGTTACCGCGACTCCCTGGTCGGGCCGGACACCACCTACTACTACCGGGTAATCGCCGTAGACGGCGTCGGTAACGAGTCTTCGGCGCTCGGCGGTTCGGCCGGTGCGCTGGAGGACGTGACGCCGCCCTCCGCCGGAAGTATCTCTTTTGAGCAGGGCAAGGGCATGCCCCCGGGGATCATCGGGATAACCGTTCAGGTGGGTGACGATGTGCGGGTGACGCTTGTCGCCTTCGAATACTCAGAGGACGGCGGGGGGACCTGGAACTTGATCGGGTACGCGACGGTGATCCGGGGGAACTCCGTCCAGTACGCGTGGACCGGCGGCCACGTAGTTGACGCCGAGGTCCTCGTCCGGGCCACCGCGATCGACGCCTGGGGTAACGAGGGCTCAGCCGAGGGCGCGTGCGTCATAGACAAGGTCCCGCCCGAGCCGCCGGCGAACCTCGCCGCCGAATCGAACATCGACAGCGTAACGCTGACCTGGGACCCGTCGCTCTCAGTTGACGTCGTCGCCTATCGGGTATACCGCTCGACCACCTCCGGGGGACCGTACATTGAGCTGTTGGCTTCTCCAGGTCCTCCACCTCCAAAACCTCTAACTCCTCCAGGTCCTCTACCTCCAGAACCTCCAATCCCTCCAGGTGAACCCCTAAGCACCACCTACACCGACATGGATGTCGAGCCGGACACCATGTATTACTACGTGGTCGCCGCGGTGGACGGCGCCTATAACGTGAGCGCCTATAGCAATGAGGCGTCAGGCGCCGCCTGCGACGACGAGCCGCCGGTGGTCGCCTACCTGCTCCCCGAGGCCGGGGCCGTCCTACACGGGGTCGTCATACTCTCAGCCGCCGCGACCGACCACGTCGGCGTCGATTACCTGGACTTCCACTACCACGACGGTGAGGGCTGGATACTGATAGCGAGCGTCGTTCCCATCTTCCGGGACGGTACCGGCTGGGTGGGCCAGACCGTTTGGAACACCACGGCGCTCTCCGGGGAAACCGTCCAGGTGAGGGTGGTGGCCCGCGATCCATCCGGGAACACATCGGAGATCTCTCGAATATACGCCGTGGACAACACCCCGCCCCCGGTGCCCGGGAACCTCGTGGCTACCGGTATCGAGACCGCCGTTATTCTGACCTGGGACGCGGTCTCAGCCCCCGACTTACACCACTACGACCTGTATCGCTCCGCTGTCTCCGGCGGGCCGTATGCACTGCTCGCCGGCGGTCTCGCCGGTACGACGTATCTCGATGAGGCGGTGGATATCGGTGTCGCTTACTTCTACGTGGTGGCGTCGGTTGATAACGTGGGCAACCAGAGCGCGTATTCAGCCAAGGCGACCGACTCCACGCCTCCGGCGATCCCGCAAGGATTATCTGCAAACGGCGGAGAGGCCAACGTGTTGCTGTCATGGGACCAGATCTCGGGAGCCTATTACAACATCTACCGCTCCGAGGTATCCGGCGGCCCCTACGGGGTAGTTGCCGCCTATACAACCGGCGCGTCCTACATGGACACCGCCGTGGCTGTCGGCGTCACCTACTACTACGTGCTGGCGTCGGTCGATGTCATGGGCAATGAAAGCCCCTACTCGCCCGAGGCGTCCGCGGTCGTCCTGGAGAACCTCACTCCACCCCGCCCGGAGAACGTCTATGCGGTGGGGTGGCATCACGCGGTAAGGTTAAGCTGGGAGGCCGTCGTCGTGGACGATCTGGCCTACTACAACATCTACAGGTCGGACTCCCCCGGAGGCCCCTACGCCATTCTCGCCGGTGGTATCGATACCGAGTTCTACCTGGACGAGGGACTCGCGGTCGGTGTCACCTACTACTATGTCGTCTCCGCCGTTGACCTCGGCGGGCTCGAGAGCGCCTATTCCTACAAGGCCCAGGCCTCGGCCGTAGAGGGAGAGACCCCGCCGCAGATAGGGTCCCTTGGCCCCGCCGACAACTCCAACCTCTCCGGCGCGGTTGTCCTCTCTGCGTGGGCCGTCGACGAGGCCGGGGTCCACTGCTTTACTTTCAGCTACAGCGCGGACGGCAACGCATGGGTGGAGATCTCCACGATTCCGGCCTCGTATGAACCGGCTTCCGGCAGGTTCACCGGCTCCGCGCTCTGGGACACGACCGCCGCCCCCAACGGGGCTTACCTGGTTTACGTTACCGCCGTGGGGCTCTCCGGTTTGACCGATACGCTCTACCGGACCTACATGGTCGATAACGTCGCGGCCGGGCCTCCCGATGCCCCCGGGGAACTGATGGCGATGGGGCAGGCCATGAAGATACTGATCGGCTGCTCGCCCTCCAGTTCAGCGAACGCCGTCGGCTACCACGTCTACCGGCGGGTTGGCGGGGGCGACTGGGAGCTGGTGGCGGAGGAAATGATATTCTACGGGTACTACATGTTTTATATGGACGCGGGCGTCCCCGCCGCCGGCACCTACGAGTACATGGTGCGGGCGATCGACGCCCTCGGGACCGAGGGCCCCGGCTCAAACGTGGCGAGCGCAACCGCCCTGGCCGACGATGACGACCCGCTCCTCGGCGAAACAGTAAGCCCCCAGGAGCTGAGCAAGGTCCTCGGGGTTGCATACGTCACCGCGACGGCGACCGACTCCGGTCTGGTCCGCGAGTTCACCTTCGAATATTACGACTCCGCTTCAGCAAGCTGGACAATGATTGGAACATTCCCGCTATACAATCCCTACAAAGGGACGGTATATGAATCCCTGTACTCCCCTCTGTACTCACTGATGTGCGACTGGCAGGGGCAATGGCAGTCCCGGGCCTCCTGGGACATCTCGGCCCTCGAGCCGGGGAGCTACGAGCTTCGAGTGACCGCGAGCGACCTCGCCGGTCACACGGGAAGCCGCATCTTCGCGGTCGACATCACGGGTCCGGACCCGGGCGATACCACGCCTCCGGTCATCAATTGGGTCTACCCATACGAGGGAGCGACCGTAGGATTTATCGGGCAGATCTACGCGCGGGCCACCGATGACGTCAGAGTAGAGGTATTCCGCTTCTACTGGTCGCCGGACGGCGTCGCGTGGACGGAGGTGGGGACCGTTGTTGCCATACCGTACGCGAGCCCTGACAGGGTTGAGTGGTACGGAAATCTCTACCCATGGGACACATCGGCCATACCCGAGGGGACAGCGTGGATACGGGTGGTGGCGGTGGACGCCGGTTGGAACGAAGCCGCGACCAAGGTCAAGGTGACGGTCGACCATACGCGGCCCGACACCCCCGCCAACTTCCGCGCTACACCGGTGGAGGGGAGCATCAATCTTTCCTGGGACGCGTGCTCCTCGCCGGACTTCTCGTACTACAGGCTTTACCGCGCGAAATCTCCGGGTGGGCCTTACAGCTCGATCGAGTATTATCTAACGAAGACGACGTACACGGACCTTAACGCCACGATCGGTCAGGCCAGTTTCTACCGGCTGGTGTCGGTTGACAGGGCGAACAACGAGAGCGACTTTGCCTACGCCTTCACGATACCGCTTCACGACTCGACGCCCCCCGTGATAGTCTCCCTGGAACCGCCTGCGGGGACCGTTATTCTCGGGCGTATATTCCTCTACGCAAAGGCGACCGACAACGCCAGGGTCAAGTCGTTCCTCTTCGAGTACTATGACGCGGGCCAGGGCGCCTGGCTCACCATCGGGACCAGCGGCGCCTGGTACTATAGCTGGGAGGGGACCTGGGAAGGGAGCGTCTGGTGGTGGGACATGAGCACGGTCCCCTCCGGTGAGTGCATGGTGAGGGTGACTGCGATCGACTCAGGCGGGAACACCGCCGAGCTGGTCCAGACCTACCTGATCCAGTTGGACACCGAGCCGCCCCCGGCCCCGGGGAACCTCACCGCAACGCCGGGTATCTTAAAGGTGATTCTCTCCTGGGACCCCTCCAGCGCCCCCGATCTCGCCTACTACCGCGTGTACCGGAGGGTCGGAGCCGGAGGGGCATGGGAGGTCATCAACTGGGGGACTTCCGACAACTCGTACGCCGACCGTTCGGCGAGTGACCTGTCCACAACATACTTCTATTATGTCACTGCCCTCGACGGCGTTGGTAACGAGAGCGACCCGTCGGCGGAGGTTTCCGGATCCCCGCTTCCGGACGAGGTGCCGCCTGAGATCCAGTCGCTCTACCCGTACCGGGGCCAGGAGTTCAAATCCCCGGTTACGGTGTTTTCAGTGGCCAGCGACGACAGCACGGTTTCCTGGTTCGCCTTCTACTACTCGCTCGACGGGGTCGCCTGGACGCTTATCGGGACGGACGACAGCCCCGTGTACCAGTACAACAACAGGTACGAGGGGTCCCTCGACTGGACGCCTCCACCGCTCGATGACGGCACGGTCGTCTACCTGAAGGTTGCCGCGACGGACGCGTACGGGAACTCCTCCTGGTATTCACACGCCTGCCTCGCCAACATCAACCCGCCGGATGTTCCCTCCGGCGTAACCGTAGAGGCGCTCGAGGCGGCGCTCCTGGTAAGCTGGAGCCCCTACGCCGAGCCGCCGTCCGATTTCTCCTATTTCATCGTCTACCGGAGGGTCGGGGAAACCGGCGCGTGGGAGGTCGTTACGTATACCGCCTCGCACTCCTACCGGGACCGCCGGCTGGACCCCGTTATCGTATGTTACTATTACGTTACGGGCGTGGACCGGGTGGGTAACCAGAGCGCGCCTTCCGACGTTGTGGGCGCTTCGCCCCTTCCGGACACCACCGCTCCGGTCATCACATACTTCTACCCCGGGGATAGTGTGGAGTTCTCATCCCCGGTCACGCTCTACGCCGAGGCGACCGACAGCACCGGCGTGGACCGCTTCGCCTTCTACTACTCGCTCGACGGGTCGGCGTGGACCATGATCGGGTCATACGAAGACCCCTACGGGTACGAGTACGACACCTGCTACACCTACTATTGCTACCACTCCTGGACCCTCCCGGGGATCCCCGACGGCCCGGTCTTTTTGAAGTTGGAGGCAACCGACTTCCTCGGTCAGACCTCTGAAATCGTCCGCCACTGCCTGGCGAACCAGTACCCGCCTCCCCCTCCGGTCCTTACGGCCTCCCCCGGGGAGCTCTGCGTCGTCCTGGACATAGAGCCGCCCCCGGTCGATGACGTCTCCTACTACAAGATCCTCAGGGGGCTTTCTCCCCAGGGACCCTTCAGCTACATCGGCTTGACGGTGAACATCACCTACAGTGACAGGCGCCTCGACCCCGCCGTCACCTACTATTACCGCGTGGCGGCGGTTGACCGGATGGGTCACACCAGCGAGCCATCCAACGTAGCGGGTGCAACGCCGCTCCCGGACGTCACTCCGCCGGTGATAACGTATTTCTCACCGGGCGAGGGAGAAGAGTTCGGGGCCTTCGTCACCCTGTCTGTTCGGGGCTACAACAACTGGGGGATAGACTCGTTCGCCTTCCACTACTCCATCGACGGCGTGATATGGATTGAGATCGGCGTGGACGATAACCCGCGCTACACGGGTGGATACTATTACTACAGGGGCGGGATCTCCTGGACTCCCACCGGTATAGCCGACGGGCCGATCTACCTGAAGGTTACCGCCACCGACCTGGCCGGGCTTACCTGCGAGGAGGTCCACTATTGCCTCGCCAACCCCAACCCGCCCTCCGCCCCGGTTCTCACCGCCGTAGCGGGCGAGCGCCTGATAACGCTCTCCTGGGAAGCGCCGCCCGAGGAGGACGTGACCAGATACCGACTCTACAGGAAGGTAGATCCCGGAGCCGACTTCGTATTCATCGGTGAGCTTTCGGGCCTCACCTACACCGACAGGCGCCTGGACCCGGCCGTAACTTACTATTACAGGGTTACCGCAGTAGACAGGGTGGGCAACCAGAGCATTCCCTCAATCGAGGTATCGCTCTCACCCCTGGAGGACGCGACTCCGCCCGAGATAACCTACCTCTCCCCGGGGGAGAGCCAGGAGTTCGGCCCATCCTTGGCGGTATACGTCCAGGCTACCGACAACTGCGAGATAGTGAAGTTCTCCTTTTACTACTCGCTCGATGGACAGGCGCGGGTACTCTTAGGCGAGGTGAGCCCGCAGTACACCGGTGGGTATTACCGTTACACGGGCAACTACTCCTGGACTCCAACCGATGTCCCCGACGGCCCCATCACCATAATAGTGGTGGCGGAGGACGTCGGCGGAAACCGGGCGGAGCAATCCCACTCCTGCCTGGCCAACCCCAACTCGCCCTCCGCCCCGGTTCTCACCGCCGTAGCGGGCGAGCGCCTGATAACGCTCTCCTGGGAAGCGCCGCCCGAGGATGACGTATCCTACTACAGGCTCTACAGGATGGTGGACCCGGGGACCGGATTCGTGTTGCTTTCCACGCTTTACGCCCTTGAGTACACCGACAGGTGCCTGGACCCGGCCGTAACCTACTATTACAGGGTTACCGCAGTGGACAGGGTGGGCAACGAAAGCGGCCCCTCTGCCGAGGTGTCGCTCTCGCCGCTCGAGGATACCACACCGCCCGAGATAACCTACCTCTCGCCGGGGGATGGCCAGGAGTTCAGGTCTCCGCTTGCACTCTATGTGGAAGGGGCTGACAACTGCGAGATAGTGAAGTTCTCCTTCTACTACGAGATCGACGCGGGGGGGCGAGTACTCGTAAGCTCCGACTCCGCCCCGCGATTCGACGGCGGGAAGTACACCACCTCGTATGAGTGGACCCTGGCGGAGGATATCCCCGACGGCCCCATCACCATAATAGTGGTGGCGGAGGACATCGGCGGGAACAGGCACGAGCATTCGCACTCATGCGTCGCCAACCTGGCGCCCCCGCCGGTACCGGCCAACCTGAGGGCTGCAACCGGCGAGCGGGCGGTGGTCCTGACCTGGGATGCGGTCGATGCCTGCGACCTCCACGGTTACATGGTCTACAGGTCCCTGTCGTCCGGCTCGGGTTATGTCACGGTCGCCCTGGTGCGACGAGGGGACCGTCACCAGATGACATACCTGGACGGAAACGTAGTCCCGGGTACCGAGTACTACTATGTCATCTCCTCCGTGGACTGGTTGTTCAACGAGAGCGCGACCTCCAACGAGTCGTCCGCGGTGCCCGCCGCTGACCTGACCCCACCGGTCATGAACTACCTCACCCCGGGTGGCGGGAGCGTCCTGGGGTTGGTGATATCGATAAGCGCCGCTGCGCGCGACAACACCGGGGTGGACCGCATCACCCTGGAATACTCGACCGACGGCGTGACCTTCCTGCCGCTCGACCGTATCACCGGCTCGTCCGGGACCCTCACCTGGGACACTTCGGGGCTCCCCTCGGGGACCTGCAAGGTGCGCGCGGTCGCCACCGACATCTACGGCTACCAGTCGGAGCCCATGACGAGAACATACACGCTCGACCACGACGCCCCAGCCGCGCCGGTCCTGGCGGCCCACCCCGGGCAGGTGGTGGTTGTCCTCACCTGGGCGAAGAACACCGAGGGCGACCTGGCCGGTTACCGGCTCTACCGAACGACGGACCCGGCCTCCGGGTACGCCGTCCTGATGGCCATGACCACCTCCACCTTCTACAAGGACTACGGTGTCCAGCCCGGCGGCATCTACTTCTACCGGCTCACCGCCCTCGACAGGGTGGGGAACGAGAGCGCGCCCTCACCGGAGGTGTCGGCCGTGCCGCTGCCCGACACGACCCCGCCGTACGTACAGTCGGTAGCCCCGGCGGACGGGTCGAGGGTCAGGGGCACGGTGAGCATCGTCTCGAGGGCGGGCGACAACGTCAGTATCCAGGCGTTCAATTTCTATTACTTCGACGGCGCCGTCTTCGTCCTTTTCGCGCGGGACGACCAGGTGGAGGAGGTGGGACCGGGCATCTGGCGGGCTTCCGCCGGGCTGGATACCTCGCAGTTCGCCGAGGGAAAGCTTTCCCTGCGGGTGGAGGCCCTCGACTCGGTCGGCAACACGAGTTTCCTCGATTTCACCTACATAATGGACCGGGCGCCACCCGTGGCTCCCACGGGACTCACCGTCACCGACCCCTCCTCCGGGGGAACGCTCCTCCTCTCCTGGAGCGCGAGCCCGGACTCCGACCTCGCAGGATACTACGTGTACCGGTCCACCGGCCCGGACGGGCACTTCGACCGGATTTCAGGACTCATCGTCGTAAGGTCATTCACGGACTCATCACTGACCAACGGCGTCACCTATCGTTACTTCGTCACCGCCGTCGATACCGCCGGCAACGAAGGCGGCGGGTCGGAGACCGCGTCCGGCACCCCGACCGCCGTCTGCGACGTATCCGTTTCCGCGATAAGCTCCGACCCCCTGTATCCCGTGCTGGGCCGGGCTTCGAGGATATTTGTAACCGTTTCAAACGCCGGGCCCGCGCCGGCGAACGTAACGGTCGGTATATACCTGGGCGACCCCTCGGAGGGCGTCCTCATAGGCCGGCTGTCGTTCGGGATCTACCCCGGGTGGACGGTCACCCCGGCGCTCTGCTGGACACCGGAGGCGGCCGGGCAGGCTCTCCTGTTCGCTGAAGTGATCGGGTGCGACGTGGAGGACTCAAACTCCGGCAACGACCGGCTCTCGGCCCCGCTCATCGTGAACATTGCACCCCATGCCCTTGTCAATGAAGTACAACCGACCGGCGTGGAGGTACCGATATCGTTCAGTGGCTCCTCATCGAGTGACCAGGACGGCTGGATAGTCTCGTACCGCTGGAACTTCGGTGACGGAACCACGTCTTCTGCAACCAACCCTGAACACGCCTACGCCGATCCGGGCACCTACACGGTCACTCTCACCGTTACCGACGACATGAACGCGAGTTCCTCCGCCACGGTGACGGTCGAGGTCTACGAGACCAGGCCGGACCTGGTGCTCGAGGGCTTGAGCTTCACGCCGGAGCAGCCGCGGGAGGACGACCTCGTCCTGATAACGGCGACGGTCGCGAACCGCGGCGTCGGGGCGACCGGGAGAGGTTTTCTGGTCACCTTCTACCTGGACGGCGCGTACCTGGGCTACACCAGGATCGACACCCTCCTCGCCGCTGGCGAGACCGCCGTGGCGCAGTTCACCTGGATCGCCACCCCCGGCGCCCACCGGCTCAAGGTGACCGCCGACGACCTCCTCGACAACATAGAAGAGGCGAGCGAGGCGAACAACAGCGCCTCCATCGACATTATCCCCGCCCAGGTCCACTTCCCCGACCTGGTAGTGGAGCAGCTCTCCTACGGACCCGTCAAGTCCGCCTGGTCGTCGGAGGAGATGATGTCGGTCAGCGTCCTGGTGAATAACCGCGGGGACGCCCCGGCCGTCGGCTTCCGGGTCAGCTTCTACATCGACAACGAGCTCCTTGGTTCGGTGTACGTGGCGGAACTCCCCGCCGGGGAGAGCAAGCGGGTATCGACATGGACGTCGCCCAGGGCGGGAACCCACCTGCTCTCCGCCGTATGCGACGACCCGGGGGACAGGGTGCTGGAGTCGAACGAGGACAACAACCGGGCCTCGCTCGAGCTCCCGACGTTCACCCTCGAATACCCCGACATCGAGATTTCTGGCGTCACCTGGCTGCCGGGCGGGACCACCGTATCGGCGGGGACCACCCTCCAGCTCGTTGCCTCGGTGACCAACGCCTCGGGGGTCGACGTACTGCACCGCTTCTTCGTCACCTTCTACGTCGACGGCGCCTTCGCCGGCCGCGCCGAGCTGTTGCAGCTCGCCCGTGGGGCGACCGCCCAGGCCAGGGCCTACTGGAACGCCACCGCCGGCCCCCACACGGTGAAGGCGGTGGCCGACGAGGATGACGAGATCGCCGAACCTTCCGCGGAGAACAACTCCATGACGATACAGATGCCGGCCCTGACGCTGGTCCACCCGGACCTCGCGGTTACCGACCTCGCCTACCAGCCCGTGGAGGTCCTCTACGGCGACACCCTGACCGTGAGCGCGACGGTGAGCAACCTTACCGTGGTCCTCGCGGGGCAGTTCGTGGTGAGCCTGCTGGTGGACGGCGAGATCGTGGCGAGCAAAGCGGTGAACGGGCTCCAGGGGTACTCCTCCACCGGGGTCAGTTTCACCTGGAAGGCGAAAGTCTCCACCACTGTCTCGCACACCCTGACGGTGGTCGCCGACACCTTCGACTTCGTCCCCGAGGAAGACGAGGAGAACAATACCTTCGAGCCGGCGCTCGACCTGATGGCGCTGGAGAACCTCGTAATAGACCTTAAGGAACTGCAGTTGTTCTACGTGAGCGGCGACACCGCGGAAATCGCCTGCCGCATCCACTACGCGAGCAGCCCCGATTTCCCGCTGACCCCCGACTACGGGGTGCTCTGTCACCTGACTATCGTACAGGAGGGGGCCGGTACGGTGGTGAACCGCCGGCCGATGAGCTTCGACCCGGTCGATTCCACGTTCAGGTACAGGTTCGCGCCCGGCATTGTTGGCTTTGCATCCTATACCGTGACCATCGAGGCGGAGGATCCCGGCTACACCACTTCCGTGGTCGAGCAGTTCTTCTTCATGGACGAGCTCGCCTGCACCGTCCAGACCGACAAGACCCTCTACCCGCGCGGCGACCAGGTGGTGATAAGCGGGAGCTTCCACTACTCCGACGGCTCACCAGTGGTGGGGAAGATCGTCTATATCACCTTGAATCGCGGGAGTTTCTACATCGTGAAGCGCACCGGGACGGACCCCCAGGGGAACTTCACCTGCGTCTACACACCTGCCGCCGGCACGGCCGGCCACTTCGAGGTAGCGGCGGCGGTCTTCTTCGGGGACGAGCCGTTCGCGGCCCAGACGGCCTTCGACATGCTCGGGCTCCTCATGACTCCCGGGAGCCTGATACTCCAGGGTTTGAAGGCCGGCGCCCTGCTCTACGAGCTCGAGGTGAGAAACGTCGGCGAGATGGCGCTCTTAGGCCCGGTATTCCAGTTGATCGACAACGACACCTCCGACGACGTGACCGCGTCGCTCGACACCTCGAGCCTTCCGACGACGCTCCAGCCGGGCGCGACGTACAGGGTGCCGCTGATTGTGACCAGCGCGAGCGAAAGCAGCCCCGATGTAACTCAGTTCCAGGTGCGCCTCTACACGGACGAGGGCGAGTTCGAGGTGACCAACGTGGAGGTGCGCCTGGAGGACCCGGTCCCCTATCTCGCGTTCTCGCCGTCCAACCTGAAGATCGGCGTCCGGCCCGGGCAGGCCGTAGTCAGGAGGGTCGAGGTCTTAAACCTAGGCAAGGCCACCCTCCACAACCTTGCCCTCAACGCTTCCGGCCTGCTCCCCTGGATGGTGCCGGTTGCCGTACCCACGGGGAACCTTGCCCCCGGCGAGCGCAAGTGGCTGGAGGTACTGTTCGCGCCGCCTCAAGGGACCTCGCTCGGCGCCTACATGGTGAGCCTTTCGGTGTCGGGGGACGAGATGGCCGCAACCCTCCCCATAACCTGCGAGGTGTCGAGCGCAAACCGGGGCGCGCTCTTCTTCATAGTCCAGAGCGACGTCGGCCTGCCGGTCGCCAATGCCACCATCACCCTCACCGGCCGGACCCCCTACCCCGTGACCGGTGACGCGGGGGTGATCAGGACCTATTACACCAGGATATCCGTCTCCACCGACGCGGAGGGCACCGCCCTGTTCCCCGACGTCCCGACCGACGTCTACGGCTACCAGGTGAGCGCGGCCCACCTGGAGAGCGTGTCCGGGGCGGTGGCGGTGGAGCCGCTTACCGACCCCAGGATCGTCCCGGTGAAGATGGTCGCGGTCCCGGTCTCCTGGACCTGGACGGTGACCCCGATCGTCATAGAGGACACCTACCAGGTCACCCTCGACATCAGCTTCGTGGCTGAGGTGGAGAAGCCGGCCCTTATCGGGGTGCCTCCCTGGATAATAATTCCATACGACGTTACCGGGGACATCTACGACCAGCTCGTCATCATCAACCCCAGCCGCTTCGAGATAAGGGAGGTCACCCTCGAGGTGGTGGGCTTCGAGGGTCTGGTGCTCCAATCCACCTACGCCGGGACCATGGCGGCCGAGAGCTCGGTGGTAATCCCGTTCAGGATAAACAGCGGGCGGTACCCGGCGCTCGACCCGGGCCAGAGTTTCGTAAGTGTCGTCGGCACCTTCACCGCCTTCGACCCCAACATTGACGAGAACGTGGAGAAGGGCCTGGAGCTCCGCGTCCCCCTCGCCCGCCCCAGGCCGGGCGGCGCAAGCGTGTGGGTGGAGTGCGGCGATACGAAGATAAACCTCCCCGAGGCCGACGGCGTACTCGACTTCGGCGCCCCCGAGGACGCCACCGTGCGGGCGCTGGTCAGGATACGGCTTTCCCAGGAGGCAACGCTGGAGCGCGAGGCGTTCGAGGCCGTGCTCGAGCTCACCAACCCCACCGGCTCGTCCCTGACCGGCGTCTGCCTCGAGGTCAGGGTAAGGGACGGAAGCGGGGTGGACGTGACCCACCTGTTCTACCCGGTCCCGCCGGTTCTCTCCGGCATAGCCGCCATAGACGGGACCGCGGATCTGCCGGCAGGCTCGAAGATGACCTCGACCTGGACCCTGGTCCCCCGCCAGGGGCTCGGCGGCGAGACCGAGGCGGGGAAGCGCTACTACGTGTACTGCATGATCTCCTACCGCCAGGGGGGACGCCTGGTGCAGACCAGGACAGAGGAGGCCGGTATCACCGTCCACCCCGAGCCCGAGCTCTACCTCTTCTATTACCTCCCCAGGAAAGTAAAGGGGGGCGTGCCGTTCAAGCTCGGGGTCCTGGTGGAGAACCGGGGCCTGGGGACGGCGCGGAACCTCAGGATAACCTCCGGCTACCCCAGGATCGTCGATAACCAGTCCGGGCTTAGAATCACCTTCGAGATGCTGGACTGCTCATTCGGGACCATCTCCGGCGAGGGCATGACCGTCCAGTTCGGCGACATCGCCCCCGGCGGGACCGCAATAGGATACTGGCTGCTCAGATGCGACCTTCCCGGGACCTTCCTGAGCTTCACCGCCGAGCTCACCCACAGTCCCTTCATGGGCGTCGAGATCCACCCGCTCATCCGTGCCGTGGATACCGAGATCATAGAGAAGGACGACATGACCCCCACGGAGGACCCGGAGGACTACTACACC
>JAHIPE010000152.1 GCA_018894655.1 Actinomycetota bacterium | reverse complement strand
GCGGGATGAGGAGGGCGGGACCCCGCTGCACGTGGCCGCGAGGGGGGGTTCCACCGAAGTGGCGGCGCTCCTCCTGGAGCGTGGAGCGGACGTGAACGCGCGGTCTAAGAGTAGCTGGACCCCGCTGCACCGGGCCGCACACTACGGCTACACCGAGATGGCGAGGCTCCTGCTGGAACATGAGGCGGATGTGAACGCGCGGGATAAGAATGGCTGGACCCCGCTGTACGTGGCCGTAAGTGCAGAACGCACCGAGACAGCAAGGCTCCTCCTGGACCAGGGCGCGGACGTAAACGCGCGGGATGAGGAGGGCGGGACCTCGCTGCACTTTGCCGCACTTGGAGGCCACACCGAATTGGTTGAGCTCCTCCTGGAGCATGGAGCGGACGTGAACGCGCGGAGTGAGCTTTTCGGGACCCCGCTGCAATCTGCCGCACTTGGAGGCCACACCAAAGTGGTTGAGCTCCTCCGAAGACACGGCGGGGTGGAGTAGCCCAGGCGCGCTAGCCTGGATTCCCACGTTAGTTTTTTTAGTTAACACCAGACACCGATATCCCTTAACAATATCCTCTATCCGAAGAGGAGGCGCAAGGTCTTGCCACCCAGCCAGGGCACCGGAACTTTGGTTTCCGCGAAGCCGGCGGCAATGAGGAGCGGGTTGTGTGCCCGCTTGTGGAAGCGGACACGAACCTCATCTTCTGTGATGGTGACACGGGCGGTGGCATCCACCAGGTCCCTGAAGATATGCCGGGACTTGGCCCTCTCGTAGCCGTTACCCACTCTTTCCCCCAGCAGCCTGTAGAGGCTGCTTGCCATCAAGGTCAGTTGGAGGTCCAGGTCCACCTTCACGTAAAGTACTTGCAAAAGGGGCCAGGCCCCATCGCAAGATGGTGCCAGGTGCCAGGCGTGCGTTGTATAATTACCACTGATGGGTATTTTCAAGGATTTCGAGAAGAAGCTGGAGTCGCTTTTCGAGGGGGTGTTCCTGCGCGCGTTCAAGTCCGGGGTTCACCCGGTCGAGCTCGGCAAGAAGCTCGTCCGCGAGCTGGAGGGCCACAAGACGATAGGGGTGTCGTCGCGGGTCTACGTACCCAACCGCTATGAAGTGGGGCTCTCGCAGAGGGACTACTCCAGGTTCGAGTCGTACCAGTCGGTGATGGCGACCGAGCTCGAGAACCTTCTCGTCTCCTACATCAAGGACAAGGGGTACGCGGTCCTGGACCGCCCGCGGGTGAAGCTGGTGGAGGAAGACCGGCTGCGCGAGGGAGAGTTCTGGATACGGTGCGGGACCGAGGGAGAGATCCCCGCCGGCGGGGAGCGGAAGGAGGCCCGCGGCGCTTCCGGCCACGGTCAAGCCGGGGGCCCGGTGGGGCTGGAACTCGTGGGCTCTGGCGGCGTCGCTCCGTTCTTCGCCCTGGAGGGTGAGGTCACCCGGATAGGGCGGGTCACCGACAACGACATAGTACTCCCCGACCCGAACATGAGCAGGGTCCACGCCCAGGTAACCAGGCGCGGCGGCTCCTACTTCATCACCGACCTGGATTCGACCAACGGGACGTGGCTGAACGAGCAGCGGGTGTCCGAGTCCGAGCTGGGCGACAACGACGTAATCAGGCTGGGAAGCACCAGGCTCTTATTCCGGAGGTCGCGGGATTGATCCCCAACATAGTGTTCATCGGTCTGCGCTACCTTTTCCTGGCCTTTCTCTACATCTTTCTCCTGCTCGTCTTGAGGGCCATCTACCGCGACATGAGGGCGCTGGATGTTCCGCCCAAGCAGGCACGCCGGAGGAAGAAGGAGAGGCCGCAACTGGTGGTGTTGGCGGCGGACAGGAATATCGGGGCCAGGTATCAGCTCGGTGACCAGGTGGCCATCGGAAGGGCGGAAGGCAGCGGTATAGTGATAGACGACACCTACGCTTCGCAGCAGCACGCGCGGGTCTTCAGAGACTCCGGCCCGTTCTTCGTGGAGGACCTGGGCTCCACCAACGGCACCTACGTCAACGGCCGGAAGATTACTCATCCCATGGAGCTCAGGCCGGGTGACCGGATAAAGATAGGGAAGACCGTGTTCGAGTTCCGGCGCTAGAGAAACAATGTACAGCGTTACCTCAGCCTCGATAACCGAAACCGGGAAGGTCCGCGAGATGAACGAGGACGCGGTCCTGGAGACCGGCAGCCTCTTCGCGGTCGCCGACGGCATGGGGGGGCACCAGGCGGGCGAGGTGGCCAGCGCCCTCGCGCTCTCGGCTATAGGGCAGTACGTGGAGGATAACCTGGGTATCATCCCCGGGGAGAAACTGGTGGAGAAGGCGGTATCGGGCGCCAACGCCGCCGTCCACCAGAAGGCGGTGTCGGGCGCCAGGTTCCGTGACATGGGGACTACCGTGACGCTGCTGTACCGGGAGGGCGACACCGCTTACATCGGCCACGTCGGGGACTCCCGGGCTTACCTGCTCAGGAACGGCGACCTTCGCCAGCTGACCGGTGACCACTCCCTGGTGGCCGGGCTGGTGGAGGAAGGGGAGATAACCCCGGAGGAGGCAAGGAGCCACCCCCAGCGCAACGTAATACTCAGGGCGCTGGGGCTCGAGCCCCGGGTGGAGCCGGACGTTGTCTCGGTGAAGATAAAGCCGGGCGACGTGTTCCTTCTCGCCACCGACGGCCTCACCTCGCTGGTCCCCGACGACGTGATATCACGGGTGCTCACGGAATGCCCCGGGCCCGCCGACGCGGCCGGGCGCCTGGTGGAGTCGGCCCTCGAGGCGGGTGGCATCGATAACGTTTCCGTGGTCATCGTGAGCTTCGCCGAATCCCCCACCGTGGTGCCGGTCGGGGCCCTAGCCGTGGAGGCCGCGGGAGAGCCCCTGCCGGAGGCCACGGGCAGGGGCCACGCGCGCAGGTGGCTGGTACTCCTGGCCCTCCTGCTGGTCCTCCTGGCCGCCGGGTTCGGAGTGGGCCTGTACTTCTTCAACCACACGTTCTTCGTGGGGGTCAAGGGGGGCAAGGTAACCCTCTTCAAGGGGTTCCCCTTCTGGGACATGGCAATGGTGGAGAGGCAGACCGACATCGAGATAAAGTTCTTGCCGGACGCGCTGAGGATTCGGGTCGAGGAGAACCTGGAGACGGAGTCCCGCCGGAACGCGGAGAAGACCATAGAGTCGCTGGCCATGGAGGTGGAGAAAAACTCGAGCATCGTCCCCGATGTCGAAGGGAAAGGGTACGACGAGGCAACGGAGATACTCCTGGGAGCGGGCCTGCGCCCGGTCCCGGAACTGGTGAGCCGGCCCGAGATCGAGCCCGATGTTGTCATTATACAGGACCCCGCCCCCGGGGCGAGGGTCGGCAAGGGTTCCGACGTCAGGTTGAAGGTGGTCCTGGGCGGGACCCCGGCAAGGGAGGTGTAGCACCATCAGGAGGCGCAACAGCGAACTGGCGCTCCTACTGTTCATGACCGTGCTGATGCTGGTGGGGTTCGTGTCGGTGGAGCTCGCCGTGAACGGGAAGATAGTGCCCTCATCGTTCCTGTACCCATGCGCGGTGGCGGGCATCTTCCTGGTGCTCCATATCACCCTCCGCGTACTACTCCCCCGTGCCGACTCGTTGCTGCTACCGATCAGCGCCGGGCTTACGTTCATAGGCATGGTGATGATATACCGCCTCGACACGGGGCTGGCGACGGAGCAGTTGATATGGATAACCGTGGCCGCGGCATCGTTTGTCCTGGTGGTCCTGTTCCTGCGCAACTACGAGTTGCTGATGCAGTACAAGTACACGCTGGGGGTGGCCGCGCTCCTGCTGCTGGCCTCCACCATGATCCTGGGCACGGAGGTCAACGGTGCGAGGCTCTGGCTGAGGATTGGCCCGCTGAACTTCCAACCGTCAGAGATAGCCAAGATCCTCCTGGTCATCTTCCTGGCGGCGTTCTTCGCCGAGAAGCACGAGCTCCTGTCCGTCTCAACCCACCGGGTGCTGGGGGTCAAGGTCCCGGAGCTGAAGTTCTTCGGGCCGCTGCTGTTGATGTGGGGAGTGAGCGTTCTGATGATGATATTCCAGAAGGACCTCGGGTCCTCGCTGCTTTTCTTCGGGATATTCATCTGCATGCTCTACGCCGCGACCACTCGCAAGTCGTACGTGTTCGTGGGGCTGGCCCTGTTCCTCCTGGGCGCCTACCTGTGTTACCTGAGCTTCGGCCACGTCCAGGTGAGGGTCGAGACATGGCTACACCCGTTCAACCCCACCACCATCGAGGCCGAGTCGTACCAGATCACCCAGTCGCTGTTCGCCCTCTCCTCGGGGGGCATATCCGGCTGTGGCCTCGGGCTGGGGCAACCGAACTTCATACCTTCCGTCACCACCGACTTCATCTTCAGCGCGGTGGGGGAGGAGTTGGGGCTTCTGGGGGCGGTGTCGGTGGTGGTGATGTACATACTGTTCGTGGCCAGGGGGATAAAGGTGGCGCTGGTCCAGCGGGACGACTTCGGTAAACTGCTGGCGTTCGGCCTGGTAAGCATCATAGCGATCCAGTCGTTCATCATCATGGGGGGAGTGACGCGGCTGATACCGCTTACCGGGATAACCCTGCCGTTCATGAGCTACGGGGGTAGCTCCCTGTTGGCGAACTTCATCCTGCTGGCACTGCTGCTGGTGCTCTCCCACAGGGCCGCCACAACCAACGTGGCCCGCATCAAGGAGGGGTCCAGGCGGTGAACCGGCCCATCAAGGTCCTGCTGATAATATTTATTATCTGCCTGATGGCGGTAGTGGCCAACCTCTCCTGGATACAGATATTCGGCGCCGAGGGGATCGAGGAGAACGCCTTCAACAAGCGGCGGCTGGTGGAGGAGTACGCGATACAGCGCGGCGACATCCTTTCGGCGGACCGGCAGGTGATAGCTCGGTCGGTTGACACCGGCACCGAGTACCAGTACCAGCGCGAGTACCCCCTGGGGCCCCTGTTCGCCGATGTCACCGGCTACGACTCCTGGAGGTACGGGCGCAGCGGCCTGGAGAAGACGTACAACAAGGAGTTGCTGGGCAGCGGGTCCGCCCTCACGCTGAGGAGCCTCGCCAACAAGCTCCTGGGAGCCAGCAAGAAAGGGAACTCCCTGGTGCTGACAGTGGACTCGCGCCTCCAGGCGACGGCGACGGAGGCCCTTGCCGGGCGCAAGGGAGCAGTGGTGGCGCTGGACCCCAAGACCGGCGCGGTGCTTGCAATGGTGACCGCTCCCACCTACAACCCCAACGTTACCGTACCGTTTCAGAGTGACGGCACCGCGGCGTGGGACGCCCTGGTAGCGGACCCCAACCAACCGCTGCTGGACAGGTGCACCAGCGGGCTCTACCCGCCGGGGTCCTCCTTCAAGGTGGTGGTCGCGGCGGCGGCGCTGGACTCGGGGGTGGTTGACCCGGAGACGCCGTACAACTGCACCGGCGACCTCCTGGTTCACGGTTTCACAATCCACGACTTCGGCGGCAAGTCGCACGGCAACATCACGTTCGCCGACGCCCTCGTCGTCTCCTGCAACAACACGTTTGCCCAGACCGGCCTGAGCCTGGGCGCGCCTTCGCTGGTACAGTACGCCGAGCTTTTCGGCTTCAACGAGATTATCCCATTCAACCTGCCGGTCGCCCTGAGCAGGATACAGGAGGCGGAAAGCATGGACCCGGTGGCCCTTGCCTCCAGCAGCGTCGGGCAGGCGGAGGTGCTGGCGACCCCCCTGGAGATGGCGATGGTCGCGGCGGCAGTGGCGAACGGCGGCGTAGTGATGGAGCCTTACCTAGTGGAGGAGATCCAGGACTACAACGGGAAGATAATCGAGCAGTTCGGCCCGCACAAGTGGCAGGAGGCCACGGACAGGGCGACCGCGAGCACGCTCACCCGCATGATGGTGGAGGTAGTCGAGAAAGGGACCGGTACCGCCGCCCGGATACCGGGCGTCGAGGTAGCGGGAAAGACCGGTACCGCCGAGGTTAAAGGTGTCGAGTCCCACGCGTGGTTCATCTGCTTCGCTCCCGCGCTCGACCCCGAGGTGGCGGTGGCGGTGATTATCGAGAACGGCGGCGAAGGGGGCAAGGCCGCGGCGCCGGTGGCCAGGGAGGTCCTCCAGAAGGCGCTCTCGCTTGACT
>JAHIPE010000013.1 GCA_018894655.1 Actinomycetota bacterium | reverse complement strand
TATCCGCTTTGGTTCGGTTGGGGAGCCGAGCGAGCCCGCGTCCTCTTCGGGAGGGCACCGGACCAGGGGGGCTTGCTCTGGCCGTTCTCGCTCGAGGAGAAGACCAAGCCGTTCCGGCCCGCCTGGCGCGGGGGCGCAAGCGAGGAGTAGAACGCTCGAGCGGGGCGGGGGACCGCTCAACTCCAGCAGCGCAAAGCAGAGGGGCAAGACAGTTGTGAGGTGCCAATGATCACCAGGGGCGAGCATCAACGGGTCGAGAGCATGGCCCGGGAGGTGCTCCACGCCACCGACCGGGCTTACGGAGAGCACCGGGTCTTCCTCCCCGACGGGAAGAAGTACCCGTTCCAATGTTACTGGGACTCCGCCTTTCAGGCCCTGGTGGCCGCCCGTTTCTGGCCCGAGCGCGCCGAGCGGGAGTTCTTCTCGTTGTACAGCAAGCAGTACGGGAACGGGCGCCTTCCCCACCTCGTCTGCTGGGAGCGGCCCGGCCCGGCGTGGCGGGCCATCTGCTACAGGGGCGGCTGGGTCGGCCCCGACGGCCGGGCCATCCTGTCCACACAACCTTCCGCCGGCCCCTTCTGCGCCCTTGAGGTGTACCGCCGGACCGGGAACCGTGCGTTCCTGGAGAAGATCATCCCCTTTCTGACGGCTGAGATGGAGTACGTGTGGAAGCGCCGGGACCTCCTGGGGCAGGGCCTGACCTCCATCATAAACTGCATGGAGTCGGGGACCGACGAGTCCCCGGTGTACGACGAGGTGATGGGCGTCAGGGGTGAGCGCCCCCTGGGGCTCCTTGCCTACGGGCTGAAGCTCGCGGCTGAGACCAGGGAGTACCGCAAGGTGGACAACGACCTGGAGCGCATCAGGGACCTGGGCATCTTTATTGTCGAGGACCTCTGCAACAACTCGCTGGCCTGCCGGTCGTTGCGCGCGGTGGGCGAGATATACGGGGAGCTTGGAGACGAGGGCCGGGCCCGGGAGTTCAAGGACAGGGCGCTAGGGCTGGCGGCGCGCATGGAGGAGCTATGCTGGGACGACGGGGAGGGTATCTTCCTGACCCGCTATGAGAAGGACGGCGACATAAGGAAGAGCCGCACCCCGACCCTGTCGTCGGTCCTACCGCTCTTCACCGGGCTCATCTCGAAGGAGAAGGCGGCCCGCCTGGTGGAGGAACATGTCCTGAACGAGGGAGAGTTCCAGACCCCCAACCCCTTGAGCTTCGTCTCCGTCGCGGACCCCCGGGAGCGCCCCGGGTGGCGCCCGTGGTCGCTGCCGATGCTGTGGCGCGGGGGGACCTGGGTGAACATGAACTGGATGGTGGCGGTGGGGCTCCTGGAGTACGGGTACCGTGAGGAGGCCGAGGTGCTGACCCGCCGCACCGTGGAGATGATCCTCCATGAGGGCGCCTTCCGCGAGTTCTTCGACTCCAGGACCGGCAGGGGATACGGCGGAAAGGCCTACGGGTGGTCCACCCTCGCTGTGGATATGCTGGACCGCTGCCGGCGGGAACCCGCCTGAGCCGCGCCTTCCTCTTTCTCACTCCTTGGACAATCCTATCGAACCGGAGCGAGAATGGTAGCATGTGCGTTGACAGCGTCTACAAATCAGGGCGTTATCTAGCGACTTGCCCGGTATGAGATAGAATTTGACACGGTTTGTAACCAACGGAAGGAGTTTTGCATGAAAACGCGTATAACTGAACTGTTCGGCATCGAGCACCCCATAGTCCTATCGGGCATGAGCTGGATCAGTGTGCCCGACATGGTTGCCGCGGTCTCCAACGCCGGCGGGCTGGGGATACTGGCCACAGGTGCCCTGGACGTCGAGCAGACCAGGAGTGCCGTCCGGGAGATTAAGGCGAAGACCAACAAGCCGTTCGGTGCCAACGCCACACTTCTCTTTCCCGGCGCGGCCGACAACGCCCTGGTGCTCCTGGAGGAGAAGGTCCCGGTGATAAACTTCGCGCTGGGCAAGGGCGACTGGATAGTACAGGCGGCAAACGAGTACGGCGGTAAGGTCGTAGCCACGGTTACCAGGGCGCGTCACGCGGTCAGGGCCCAGGAGTACGGTTGCCACGCGGTTATCGTGACCGGAAACGAGGCGGCGGCCCACGGCGAGTCGCCCACCACGTTCTGCCTTGTGCCGAGCATCGCTTCCGCCCTGGATATCCCGGTGATAGCCGCCGGTGGGGTTGGTGACGGAAGAGGACTCGCCGCGGCCCTCGCGCTTGGTGCGGAAGGGGTCGCCATGGGAACCCGGATGATGACGACCAAGGAAAGCCCTCTGCATGAGAACTTCAAGCAACTCTCCATTGAGAAGGACGTCCAAGACACCCTCTACTCCAAGAGGTTCGACGGTCTCTGGTGCAGGGTCCTGGACACCAGCGGAGCCCGCGTCGCGATCAAGCGGGGGCTGGGCCCGATACAGATGCTCAAGGCGATACCAAACTCCTACGCCATCGCCAAGCAGATAAAGGTACCCTACTGGAAGCTGTTATTCGGAGTTCTGGCCTCCGGCTGGAACAACGCGATGCAACTTGCCTTTATGGCTAACGCCTTCAAGCGCATTCGTCTCGCCACCGAGAACGGGAATCTGCAGGAAGGCGTGCTGCCGGTGGGCCAGGTGACGGGGCTTCTGAACGACATCCCTTCCGTGGAAGAGCTTATTGAGAGGACCGTGAAGGAAGCCGAGGCCACCATAGACAGTCTTTCCGCGAAGGTGGGTAACGAAAGCTAACAAAACGCAAGATGGTGCCAACGCGCCAACGGGGACAAACGCGCCAACGGGGACAGGCACCACCGACGCGAAACGCGCCAACGGGGACAGGCCAACGCGACAAACGCTCACTTCCTCATCGCCCTGTTCACCGCCGAGCGACTTAGACTCAGGTGGGCGGCTATCTCCGTCGTCGTATACCCGTGTTCAAAGAACGCGCCAACGGGGACAGGCACCAACGACGCGAAACGCGCCAACGGGGACAGGCACCAACGCAAGAAACGTAAAAACCGATGAAGGTATACGGGGCGCTGGGAGCGAATACTGTGGACGCTGAAAGAAAACCGTCCTTCGGAGGGCTTACAGCCGAGGCCGATTATGCGATACGAGAAGATAGCGAGTAAACGAACTAAGCGGAGGTGAGTGAGGCACAGCACGTAGTGTTGCAGGAGCCGTACACTTACGCTTAGGAGGAGATACAACCCCAGGGCAGGCGCCAGAGATCCCAAAGAACCCCCGGTGACTCTCAAGTGCTTTGTTTATGCACGCTTGCACCGGGGAAAGAAGACGGTCGGCAGTAGAGGGCATATGCCAGGAAGGCGGTGGTCTGAGTGAAAAACAACTTTCACAAGGGGACACGATTATCTGTGCGGGGGTCGCCTGAAATGGAGGGCCAGGCCCGCGGGAGCAGGATTCATACCGGCATCATACTTATCTTCATTTCCCTTCTTCTGGCCTTGCTGATATCGGCAGGGTTACTGATAGCGGCACCTGGCGCCGCGGCGCAGGAAGTCCCCGGGGGGCCGAACCCATGGACTCATAGCGACAGCGGTACCAATGGCCCTGCCAGGACCTGGTACTTTGCGGAGGGTGCCACCGCCGGTGGATACCAGACATGGATACTGCTGCATAACCCCGGAGAGGCCGGGGCCAAGGTAAAGATCACGTTCCATGCCGACAGCGGTGTCGTAGGGCCCGTAGCTATCAAGGTAGGGCCGGCCTCCAGGACATCGATAAACGTGGGTGACCACGTGTGTACGTACAATGTATCCACGATGGTCAAGTCGGACCTGCCGGTAATCGCCTCCAGGACGATGTACAGTGCGGGCGGCGAGTTGGCGCACAGCTCTACCGGTTCCAACGAGACCAGCAGGACATGGTACTTCGCCGAAGGGGCGGCCGCCGGCTCGATATACAACACATGGATACTCCTGCACAATCCCGGCAAGGACGATACAGAGGTGAGGGTGGCATTCCAGACGGACCGGGAGGTCGTCGGCCCCGTCAGCGTGGTGCTGGAGGCGGCAAGCAGGGTATCCATTAACGTCGGCGACCACGTGACCAGTTGCAACGTGGCAACGATAGTCGAGTCGGACCACCCGATAGTGGCCGCCAGGACGATGTACGGTCAATCGTACCCTGAAGACCCGCGGGCCAGGGTGGTCCATGTTGCCTTCGGCCAGCTTGGCAAGCCGTACAGCAGTGGGGCGTCAGGGCCGGACGCCTTCGACTGCAGCGGCCTCACCCAGTACTGCTACAGTATCGGCGGGGGCATCGATATCCCGCATAGCTCGCACGCCCAGGCCCGCTGCGGCGCATCCGTCCCGGAGCCGGACCTCCGGCCGGGAGACATCGTCGCATTCCACGGCTGGGGCCACGTGGGCATCTACATCGGTGACGGGCAGTACATACACGCGCCACAGACGGGCGAGTTCGTGGAGGTTGCGCCGTTGTCGGAGCGCGGTGATTTCTGCGGCGCGGTCCGGCCCTGACGCT
>JAHIPE010000151.1 GCA_018894655.1 Actinomycetota bacterium | reverse complement strand
ATGGTGATGCCCGGCGACAACACCGAGATGGATGTTGAGCTCATTACCCCTATCGCGATGGTCGAGGGCCTGCGCTTCGCCATCCGTGAGGGTGGCAGGACCGTTGGGGCGGGAAGGGTTATCAGGATAGAGAAATGAGGGATCGCCACCAGGTGGGGTAAGGCCTTAGAGAGCTGTCTGAGATTTGAAGTACTCTCCATAAAGGCCTGAACATCCTTCCTGCTAGACAAACGGCGGTTACACAAGATCGCCGAGCTGAGAGGAATACCGGTGAGTAAAGAGAAGATCCGGATCAGGCTAAAGGCCTACGACCACGAGATAATCGATCAATCTGCTCGAATGATCGTGGAAACGGCCAAGAAGACCGGTGCCGGGATTTCCGGGCCGGTGCCCCTGCCCACGGAGAAGAACATCTACTGCGTGATTCGTTCGCCTCACGTGGACAAGGACTCGCGGGAACATTTCGAGATCCGGACGCATAAGCGGCTTATAGACATAATGGACCCTACACCGGCGACGGTAGACGCTCTGATGGGGATGGACCTGCCCGCCGGAGTGGACATAGAGATCAAGCTCTAGGGAGCAATCACCCCGCGGATGCATGTAAGAGAGCGGAAGGTTGGGCAGCATGGGAAAAGCGATAATCGGAGAGAAGCTCGGGATGAGCCAGGTCTTCACCGAGGACATGCTGATTCCGGTTACCGTCTTGAAGGCCGGGCCCTGTGTGGTGACGCAGGTCAAGGATGAAGAGAAGGACGGCTACAGGGCGGTGCAACTCGGCTACGGAGAGGTGAAGCCGGAGAAGGTGAACCTTCCCATGAAGGGCCACCTGGCGAAGGCCAATGCCACGCCGCGTGTCCTGGCGGAGGTTCCCCTGGAACCGGGGGAGGAGTACAGGCCCGGGAAGAAGATAACCGCCGCTGTCTTCGAGGAGGGCGATCACGCGGACGTTACCGGGCTCAGCAGGGGGAAAGGCTTTGCCGGTGTCGTCAAGCGCTGGGGTTTCAGCGGGGGGCCGGCTGCGCACGGATCGCGTTTCCATCGGGCTCCGGGGGCCATAGGGCAATGTGCCACCCCGTCCCGGGTGTTCAAGGGAAAGAAGATGCCCGGGCGAATGGGGGGAGTGCGGGTCACCGCCTTGAACCTCCTGGTGGTCAAGGTTGACCGGGAGAAGGACCTGTTGATGGTCAAGGGCTCGGTTCCCGGGCCGCGTGGCTCGATTGTTATCGTAAGGGAATCGGTGAAGGCTAGGATGGGGCGGCGATGACCGACGTGAAAACGGCGTTGAAGGATAACAAGGGAAAAAAGGTCGGAGACGTTGAGCTCTCGGGTGACCTGTTCGGGGTCGTCCCCAACACCAACGCCTTGCACCTGGTGGTGCGGATGCAGAGGGCCGAGGGCCGCGCCGGGACCGCGTCGACGAAGACCCGTGGTGAGGTCAGGGGCGGCGGTTGCAAGCCGTGGCGCCAGAAAGGCACCGGGCGGGCGCGGGCGGGGAGCATACGTTCGCCGCTGTGGAAAGGTGGCGGGACCACTTTCGGCCCGTCGCCGCGTGACTACTCGTTCCGGGTGCCCCGAAAGGTAAGAAGGCTTGCCTTCCAGTCGGCCCTATCGGCGGCGGCGAGCGAGGAGCGGATAATCGTGCTGGAGGACTTCACCCTGGAGCCCCCGAGCACCAGGGCCTGTGTGGAGATACTTGACGACTTGAAGCTGAAGGGGCACATCATGGTGGTGGTTTCGGAGGATGACCTGAACGTGGAGAAATCGTTTCGGAACATCCCCAACGTGGAGACGTATCTCCCGTCCGAGCTCAACACCTACGACATCCTGCGGTTTGACCGCCTACTTTTTCTCAAGGGGGCGCTTGACGTTCTACAGGGGGATGGTGGAAATGAAGTATCCGCATGATGTCATTCTGTACCCGATCATAAGCGAAAAGAGCTACGGCGGAATAGACCATGGGAAGTACACGTTCATGGTGAACCCCCGGTGCAACAAGTCGGAGATCAAGGACGCGGTCCAGGAGGCGTTTGACGTCAAGGTTGTGAAGGTGAACACGATGAATACCAAGGGAAAGCCCCGCAGGCGGGGAATGACCGTGGGCCGTACGGCCACCGGGAAGAAGGCGGTGGTGACCCTGGCACCGGGTCAATCAATCGAGTTCTTCGAGAGCAGGTAAGCGTTTGGGAGTAAAAAGTGGGCGTTAAGAAGTATAGACCGACTTCACCAGCGAGGAGGTTCGCGACCGTATCCGATTTCGCAGAACTGACCAGGGGCACTCCTCTGAAGTCACTAACCTCACCGATCAAGAAGACCGGCGGGAGGAACACCTACGGGCGCAAGACATCGCGCCACCAGGGCGGAGGCGCCAAGAGGAAGTTCCGTCATGTTGACTTCAGGAGGGACAAGGACGGGGTGCCCGCCCGGGTGGCCGAGATCGAGTATGACCCCAACCGCTCGGCACGCTTGGCGTTGCTTCATTACCTGGATGGCGAGAAGCGGTACATACCGTGCCCCGTAGACCTGATGGTCGGCGACGTCGTGGAGTCGGGGCCGGGGGCGGACATCAAGCCGGGGAACGCGCTGCCGCTTAACAGCATCCCGGTAGGAACGGTGGTTCACGCGGTGGAACTCAAGCCCGGGGGCGGTGCCAAGATGGTGCGCTCCGCGGGGGCTTCGGCGCAGATAATGGCCCGGGAGGGTGGGTTCGCGCATCTCAGGTTGCCGTCGGGCGAGGTGCGAAAGGTGCGCCTCGAGTGCCGGGCGACGGTAGGGGTGGTGGGAAACGCCGAGCATGAGCTGATCACCATTGGAAAGGCTGGCTCATCGCGCCATCGCGGGATCAGGCCCCAGACCAGGGGCTCGGCAATGAACCCGGTGGATCATCCCCACGGGGGCGGCGAGGGAAAGTCGAAGTCGGGGAGGCACCCGGTTACTCCGTGGGGCAAGCCTACGTTGGGATATCGGACCAGGAACAAGAACAAGCAGTCGAGCAAGATGATAGTCAGGAGCAGGAGGCAGAAATAGCCCGGTGTTCAAGGGGAGGATGAGTTGTCCCGTTCACTAAGAAAAGGCCCGTACGCCGACGAGAAGCTTATGGCGCGGATAATTGATATGAACCGCCGGAACGAGAAGACGCTCATAAACACGTGGTCGCGCAGCTCAACCATCTTTCCGGAAATGGTCGGGCACACTATCGCCGTTCACGACGGCAGGAGGCATGTCCCCGTATACATTACCGAGAGTATGGTGGGCCATAAGCTTGGCGAGTTCGCGCCCACCCGGATATTCCGCGGTCACGGAGGCAAGTTGACCAAGGAGAAACGTGTCCGCCTCAAGTAGGCCCGGAGGCCAGAGTGGAAGGTAGCAGAGCAGTAGCAAGGTTTATCAGGGTCAGCCCGAGGAAGGCCCGGCTGGTTGTCGACCTCATAAGGGGGGAGGAGCTGGCGAAGGCGCAGCAGATCCTTGAGTATACGCCCAGGGCGGCTGCCCGGTTGGTGGCCAAGGTGCTGGCATCGGCGGCGGCCAACGCTGAGAATAACGCGAAGATGAACCCCGACGAGTTGTTCGTGGCCAGGGCGTACGTGGACGAGGGACCGATCCTGAAGCGGTTCCGGCCCAGGGCGATGGGCAGGGCGACACGCATTAACAAGAGGACCAGCCACATAACCATTATTCTGGAGGAGAAGGTGCCGGAGGCGCCTACGAGGCGGCGCCGCTTCCGGCGGAGGCGGCCCGACGCCGAGAAGGAGAAGGCGAAAAAGGCCAGAGAGGGCGAGGCCGAAAAGGAGAAGCCCGCCCAGCAGGCGGAGGGCGAGAAAGAGCGCAAGCAGGCGGGCAAGGCGAAGGCGGCGCCGAAGAAGGCCGCGTCGAAGAAGGCGTCGGCGAAGAAGAAGGCCGCAACGAAGAAAGCCGCGCCGAAGAAGGCCGAAGGAGCCGGTGGCAAGAAGGCCGCGCCGAAGAAGGCCGCGTCGAAGAAAGCCGCGCCGAAGAAGAAGGCCGCAACGAAGAAAGCCGCAGGCGCTGGTAAGCCGAAGCAGGCGGGAAAGAAGAGTAGCGGCGGGAGCGAACCGGGTGTAGAGAAAGGCAAGGATTGACGTGGGCCAGAAAGTTCACCCTTACGGGCTCAGGCTGGGAATAATCCGGAACTGGCAATCACGCTGGATTGCTGACAAGGATTACGCCGAGCTCCTGCAAGAGGATATCAAGATACGTGAGTACCTGATGGACCGACTCTCTAACGCGGCGGTCTCCCGGGTGGAGATCGAACGCAAGGCAAAGGAGGTCAGCATAGACGTCCATACCGCCCGCCCGGGCATCGTCATTGGGCGAAAGGGCAGCGAGGTGGACAAGATCAGGGACGACCTCATGAATATGTTCGGCCACGATATCTCGATTAACATCATCGAGGTTCCGGTTCCCGACCTCGACGCGGTGCTGGTGGCAAGAAACATCGCGGAACAGATCTCGGGCAGAGTCGCTTTCAGGAGAGCGATGAAGAAGGCGATTGGAAACACAATGCGCCTGGGGGCCCAGGGTATCAAGGTGCAGTGCAGCGGGCGGCTTGGCGGAGCCGAGATGGCGCGCCGCGAGTGGTATAGGGAGGGCCGGGTGCCGCTGCATACGCTCCGCGCCGACGTGGATTACGGGTTCGTGGAGTCGAAAACGACTTTCGGGCGCATTGGGGTCAAGGTATGGATATACAAAGGTGATATAACCGGGAAGCGGGACGAGGACCGCCTGATGCCGCCCTCGCTTGGTTCGGCGCGTCCGCCCTGGCCGCGGCCCGCTGGGCGCCAGGAGCAGAAGAGAGCTCTGAGGAAGCCTGCCGACGCCGTGGAGCGGAACGTGAAGGCACCTCCCGCCAAAGCTGAGGCGAAGAAGCCGGAGGAGGCGGAGGAGGCCGCGACCCCTGAGGCGTCTGAGAGGCCGGAGGCGGCGGAAGTGACGGAGAATGCCGGGGCATCTGAGGCTTCCGAAGCCGGGAAGGCCGCAGGGCCGGTTGAGCCGGAGAGCCCGGCGGCAGAAGACACCGGAGGTGAATAGAGAGGTGCTTCAACCAAGCAAGCCGCCACACAGGAAAGTGCAACGGGGTCGCCTCAAGGGAAAGGCCAAGGGGGGTACCAGGGTCCACTTCGGCGACTACGGTCTACAAGCCCTGGAGCCCCACTGGATTACCGCCAGGCAGATAGAGGCGGCAAGGGTGGCGATGACACGCTACATAAAGAGAAGCGGAAAGGTCTGGATAAATGTCTTTCCCTGCAAGCCGATATCCAAGAAGCCGGCAGAGACCAGGATGGGCAGCGGGAAGGGCAACCCGGAGTACTGGGTGGTCCCGGTGAAGCCCGGGAAGGTCATGTTCGAGTTGGGGGGAGTAAGCGAGCCGGTGGCCAAGGAGGCCATGCGGCTGGCTGCTCACAAGCTGCCGATCAAGTGCCGTTTCGTGACCAGGGATGAGTAGCGGTTTAAGCGGGGGTTGTTGATGCTTAAGGCGAGAGAACTCAGGACGCTGGATGAGGAGGAGCTGAACGATAAGCTCCGGGAACTCAAGGAGACGCTTTTCAACCTGCGGTTCCAGCACGCGACCGGGCAGCTGGATAACCCGATGAAGATCAAGGATATGCGCCGGGATATTGCACGGGTGTGTACGGTGATAACCGAGAGGGAGTACGCGATACGCCCCGAGGCGTTCGAGGAGGCGCTATCAGGCCCTCTCGGCCCCTTGCCGGAGGAGCCGGAGGAAGCTATCCGGGAGGAAACCGAGGAGGAGTCAGAGTCAGAAGAGGACGCGCCGGGCCTCCGGCAGTCGGCCGGCGAGACCGAGGAAGAGGTTGAGGAAGAGACCGGGGAAGAGACCGGGGATTAGGCGGTAGATATGGCGAAAAGGCCGTCGCGTAAAGTAAGGGTCGGTAGAGTGGTGTCCGACGCCATGGACAAGACCATCGTCGTGGCGGTGGAGTCGACGGTGAGGCACCCGCTGTACGGCAAGACCATGAAGCGTACTAACAAGCTGTACGCGCACGACGAGGAGAACCAGTGCGGGGTGGGTGACATGGTCAAGGTGATGGAAACCCGCCCGCTGTCACGCACCAAGCACTGGAGGATGGTGTCCATCCTGGAGAAAGCCGAGTAGGGGAAGTGATCCCCTCGAGGAGATAGATGATCCAGCAGGAGTCGAGAATAAAGGTTGCGGACAACACCGGGGCCCGGCAGATACTCTGCATCAGGGTGCTCGGCGGTTCAGGGCGCCGCTACGCGTCGGTGGGGGATATTATCGTAGCGACGGTCAAGGAAGCAATTCCAGGCTCCTCTGTCAAGAAAGGTGAAGTGGTAAAAGCGGTTATCGTCCGGACCAAGAAAGAGAGACGGCGTCCCGATGGTACCTATATAAAGTTCGACGAGAACGCGGCGGTGCTTATCGACAACCAGATGAACCCGCGGGGAACCAGGATCTTCGGACCGGTGGCCCGGGAGCTCCGTCAGAAGAAGTTCATGAAGATCATCTCGTTGTCCCCCGAGGTGCTCTAAGTTTAAAGTGAGAGGCTCATGAAGAGCATGCATATACGGAAAGGCGACATGGTCCAGGTCCTGACCGGCAAAGACGGGGGCAGGCGGGGTAAGGTCCTGAAGGTTGACCCGACCTCGAGGCGCCTGGTGGTGGAAGGGGTAAACAGGGCCAAGAAGCATATGCGCCCAAGCAAGGCGAACCCCCAGGGCGGGGTCGTGGACTGGGAACTGCCGATTGGCACTTCCAACGTGATGCTGGTGTGCTCGGGCTGCGACAAACCCACGCGGGTACGGAGAGCGCGCACCGGTGGGAAGTCCATTATCAGGGTCTGCAAGAGGTGTGACCGGGAGTTTTAAGAGATGGCATGGCAAAAAGAGGAAAGCGACGGGTACGTGCCGCGGCTCAAGGTTGAGTACAACGAGGAGACGGTTTCCGCGTTGATGGAGAAGTTCTCCTACGGGAACCGCTTCCAGGTGCCGCGCCTTACCAAGATCGTGGTCAACATGGGAGTCGGAGAGGGAACGACCGCGTCCAAGTCGGTGGAGTCCGCCGCCAGTGACCTGGGGGTAATAACAGGGCAGAAACCGCTGATGATAAAGGCGCGAAAGTCGGTAGCCGGCTTCAAGCTCCGGGCGGGCATGACGGTAGGGTGCAAGGTGACCCTGCGCGGTGACAGGATGTACGAGTTCCTGGACCGCCTGCTCTCCATCGCGTTGCCCAGGGTCAGGGACTTCAGGGGGTTGTCCAGGAAGTCGTACGACGGCAACGGGAACTACAGCATGGGAATCGAGGAGCAGCTGATATTTCCGGAGATAGACTACGACGAGATAGACAAGGTCCGGGGGATGGATGTATGCGTGGTGACATCCGCGGACACCGACCGGGAGGGGGAAGCCCTGCTGGAAGCCCTGGGTTTCCCGTTCAAGCAGGATTGACCTGACAGGAGGGGGAGTTGGCGAGAAAGGCTCTGGTTATAAGGCAGCAGAGGAAGCAAAAGTATTCGACCCGGCAGTATAGCCGCTGCAAGCGCTGTGGGCGGAGCCGGGCGTACTACCGCAAGTTCCAGTTGTGCAGGATATGCCTCCGGGAACTCGCCCACCGTGGCGAGCTGCCCGGTGTTACCAAGTCGAGCTGGTAAGGAGGGCATTTCGATGACGATGACTGATCCCATTGCAGACATGCTGACACGCGTCAGGAACGCGGGTGGAGCACACAAGGAGAGGGTGGAGGTCCCGGCCTCCAACGTTAAGGTGGAGATTGCCCGTATACTCGGCCGTGAGGGTTATATCAAGAAGTACGAGGTAATGAAGAAGGGGGACTTCGACACCATCGTGGTTCACCTGAAGTACCGCCCCGGCCGGGAGTTCGCGATATCAGGGATAAAGCGCATAAGTACGCCGGGCCTCAGGGTGTACGCGAGGAAGGACGGCATGCCCCGGGTGCTCGGGGGGCTGGGTATCGCCATCATCTCGACATCAAGTGGCGTAATGACCGAGAAGGAGGCCCGCCGGCAGGGCATCGGTGGAGAGGTTCTCTGCTACGTGTGGTAGCCGCGCACAGAGGGAGTGACTCATGTCGCGTGTAGGAAAAAGGCCGATAGAGGTACCAGCCTCCGCCACCGTTTCGGTGGAAGGGAATATAGTGCGGGTGAAGGGTCCCAAGGGTGAACTCGAGCAGGTTCTCCCGGACTGTGTGAGCGTAGAGCGGGAAGGGGAAACGATTCTGGTCACCCGGAGAAGTGACGAGCCCCGGGACAGGTCATTGCACGGGCTGGTCCGCACGCTCATCTACAACATGGTGAAGGGCGTTACCGACGGCTTTGAAAAGGGGCTGGAGATACACGGTGTCGGCTACCGCGCCGCGCTGAAGGACAAGAACCTGGAGCTGCAGCTCGGTTACTCCACGCCCAGGGCCGTCACGGCGCCGGAGGGGATCGAGTTTGAGGTGCCGAAACCCACGCTGGTAGTGGTGCGCGGGTGTGATAAGCAGGTCGTGGGCCAGGTGGCGTCTGACATACGGAGCCTGCGCAAGCCGGACCCCTACAAGGGCAAGGGCATCCGATACCGCGGGGAATACGTGCGAAGGAAGGTTGGAAAGGCGATAAAGTGAGCAAGATCGTTGTTAAGAAGAAGGCGGTTGGCAGGGACCGTCGCCGCAAGGGGATCAGGAAGAAGGTCGGGGGTACGGGCACGAGGCCCCGGCTCTCGGTGTTCCGGGGCAACAAGAACATGTACTGCCAGGTAATCGACGACGAGCGTGGGGTTACCCTGGCGTCGGCCTCCACCAGCGAGAAGGGGTTCTGGGACTCGGGGCGAATGCCCAAGACCGAGGAGGCCAGGCGCCTTGGCGAACTGATTGCCGAGAGGGCGAAAGAGAACGGAGTCCAGCGGGTCATCTTTGACCGGGGCGGTTATAAGTATCACGGGCGGGTCGAGGCGCTTGCACAGTCCGCCAGGGAGAACGGGCTTATCTTTTAGGAGGTTGCATGGACCAGCGGGAGGCCCTTGAGGCCGAGGAGCTCGAGGAGCAGGTTGTCCACATAAACCGGGTCGCCAAGGTGGTCAAAGGCGGGCGCAGGTTTTCCTTTACCGCCCTGGTGGTGGTGGGAAACGGCCAGGGCCGGGTAGGCGTAGGATACGGGAAGGCCCGGGAGGTCCCTCTAGCTATTGAGAAGGCCGCCCAGAGAGCCAGGAACAGCCTGTTTGATATACCCATGGTCAAAAGGACGATACCCCACCAGGTAATAGGCAAGTTCGGTGCGGCGCTGGTCATGTTGAAGCCGGCGTCCCCCGGTACCGGCCTCATCGCCGGCGGTGCGGTGCGGCCGGTCCTGGAGCTTGCCGGGGTGAAGGACATCCTTACCAAGAGCCTTGGGTCCGATAACCCGCTGAACGTGATAAAGGCGACGGTCAACGGGCTTCAATCCCTCCGTAGCGCCCGCGAGGTGGCCTGGGTCCGAGGAAAGCGCGTAGACGAGGTCACGGGGAGGAGCATCTTCGATGAGCTCGAGACTTAAGGTTACCCTGAGAAAGGGAACGATCGGGTGTCCGCCCGACCAGAGGGGGACCGTAAGGGCGTTGGGGCTGAGGAGAATCGGGCAGTCAGTAGAGAAAGAGGACCGCCCGGAGATAAGAGGGATGCTGTTCAAGGTCAGGCACCTGGTCCAGGTCGAGGAGATGACTGGTTCCGGCAAGCGGGGCAAGAAAGCCGCAGAACAGGGAAAACCCCCACCTTGAGCCGGGACTTCAGTCCCGGTCCTGGAGTAAGCAGAGCAAGAACACTAGGGGACAGGAAGAACGTACATGGAGAGCAAAGAGGAGATCAGGTTGCACAACCTGAAGCCCGCCCCGGACTCGCGGAAGGCGCGAAAGCGGGTGGGCAGGGGACCCGGCGCCGGCGGAGGCGGTACTGCCGGCCGCGGGCACAAGGGACAGAACGCTCGATCGGGGTCGAAAAGGAAGCCGGGCTTCGAGGGTGGGCAGATGCCCCTGGTGCGACGGATCCCCAAGCTAGGGGGGTTCACCCCGAGGAAGCGCACCGTCTACGCGCTGGTGAACGTGTACCAGTTGGAGCGATTCACCGCTGACGACGTAGTTGACCCCGCCGCCCTGGCGGGAGCGGGCCTGGTCAAGAAGGAGCGCGGCGGAGTAAAGATACTCGGGGGCGGAGAGCTTTCCACCAGCCTTACCGTTAAGGCGCATGCGTTCACCCGGAGCGCGCGCGAGAAGATAGAGGCCGTCGGCGGGAAGGCAGAGGTGATTCTCGGTGCGTAACCGTATCTATGGAACGGGGCAATAGTGCGGATTCTCTCCGGGTTTCGCGACGCGTTCAAGATTCCGGACCTGAGGAACAAAATACTCTTCACCTGCCTGATTCTGGCGATCTACCGTGTCGGCTGCTTTATCCCCTCGCCGGGGGTCAACCTGAGTGCCCTGGGGCAGCAGATGACGGGCAGCGGGATGCTCAAGTTCCTCAATATATTCACCGGCGGGGGGCTTTCGAGGATGGCGGTCTTCGGGCTGGGGATAATGCCTTACATCACCGCGACGATCATCATGGAACTGCTCTCGGCGGTCATTCCCAAGATAAAGGAGTGGCACGAGCAGGGGGAGGAGGGCCGTCGCAAGATCACCCAGGTGTCGCGTTACATGACCCTGGCGCTGGCCCTGATGGAATCGACCGGTCTCCTGATATCGTTCACCGCCAACAAGGAACTAAACATTTTCCCGGATCTGACCGTGTGGTCCGGGGGCCTGGTGGTGATGACCCTGGTCGCCGGTATGGCCCTCCTGATGTGGTTGGGAGAGCTCATCACCGAGCGGGGGGTTGGGAACGGGATGTCAATCCTGATATTCGTGAGCATCATTGCCACGATGCCCACCGAGGGGGCCAATCTGGCAAAGGCCGCGTATAACCAGAATCCAATCTGGGTGGTGGGTCTGGCGGTGGTCGGCCTGGCTATAATCGCTGGGGTTGTGTACATCGAGCAGGGCGAAAGAAGGATTCCGGTGCAGTACGCCAAGCAGGTCAGGGGCCGCAAGATGTACGCGGGGGCCAGCACGTACATCCCGGTGAAGGTGAACACCTCCGGGGTCATCCCCATAATATTCGCCGCTTCGGTCATTTTCTTCCCGATGATACTGGCGAACTTCTTCCCCTCGCTGGAGGGCTTCGCCAGCAGGTTCACCCAGGGGTCGATACTGTACTTTGTGGTCTACACCGGCCTTATCATATTCTTCGCCTACTTCTATACCGCGATAATCTTCGACCCGTTCGAGCTGGCGGACAACCTGAAGAAGTACGGGGGGTTCATACCGGGTATCAGGCCGGGCATGCCTACCACCAACTACATAGCCAAGGTGGTTAACCGTATAAACCTGCCGGGCTCTATATACCTGGCTATCATCGCGCTTATACCGGCGATCCTGTTCGTGCAGTTCGGCACCGCGCAGGTGCCGATCGGCGGCGCCGCCATCCTGATTATCGTCGGCGTCGCGTTGGAGACCATGAGGCAGATAGAGTCGCAGATGCAGATGAGGCACTACGAGGGATTCTTGAGCAAGTGAGGAGACCGGATGAATATCGTGCTCCTCGGCCCCCCCGGGGCCGGGAAGGGAACCCAGGCGGAAAGGATGTCTGACCGGCACGGCCTACCCCGGGTCGCAACCGGGGATATCTTCAGGGCCGCCCTGGCTGAGGGGACCCCACTGGGCCTGGAGGCGAAGCGGTTCATGGACACCGGGAAGTTGGTGCCGGACGAGATAGTGGAAGGCATCGTAACCGGGAGGCTCGGCGATGCTGACTGCCGGGGCGGGTTCATACTGGACGGGTTCCCCCGCAACACTCACCAGGCCGAGGCCCTGGACCGGTACCTGGCTTCGCGCGGCGGCGAGATCGACGTCATAATCAGTATCGCGGTAGAGCCCGAGGAGCTGGTTCGGCGGCTTACCGGGAGGCGGGTGTGCGGGGGTTGCGGAGCCAACTACCACGTGAGTTTCAACGTCCCCTCTCGCGAGGGGGCCTGTGACGCCTGCGGTGGCGAACTCTACCAGCGCGACGATGACAACGAGGGGATAGTGCGCAGCCGGTTGGACGTCTACAAGAGCAGCACCGAGCCGTTGATAGAGTACTACCGGCCTTTGGGGAGGCTGGTCTCGGTGGACGGGTCGGGGAGCCCGGACGAGGTCTTCACCGAGATATCGGGCGCGATCGATGCGGCAACGGAGCGAGAGGGCAGATGATCATCTTGAAGTCACCCCGGGAGATCGAGAAGATGCGTCTGGCGGGGCGGCTGGTGGCTGACGTCCTGGAGATGGTGGCCGACACCGCCGCAGTCGGGGTTACGACAAAGGAACTGGATGAGCGGGCGGAGAGAATGATGAGGGAAGGGGGCGGGGTCCCGGCGTTTAAGGGGTACCAGCCGGAGTTCATCAAGAGCGGCCCTTTCCCCGCCACGCTGTGTACTTCGGTGAACTCCGAGGTCGTCCACGGCATTCCCGACGGGCGGCCACTCGAGGAAGGGGACCTGTTAAGCGTGGACACCGGTGTAGAGCTCGATGGATACTTCGGGGACGCGGCGATAACCATCGTTGTGGGGGACGGAAGCATCGAGGCGCGGTTCCTTGCCGACGTAACCAGGCGTGCCCTGGAGGCGGCGATAGGGATGTGCAGGCCGGGTAACCACCTTTCCGACGTGTCCCACGCGGTTCAGGAGGTGGCCGAGTCCGAGGGGTACTCGGTTGTCAGGAGGTTCGTCGGCCACGGCATCGGGACCAGTATGCACGAGGACCCGCCGATTTCCAACTACGGCGAGCCGGGTAAGGGGCCGGTGTTGAAGCCGGGGATGGTACTGGCGATTGAGCCGATGGTGAACATGGGAACCTGGGAGGTCGACGCTTCGCCCGACTACTGGCGGGTGTGTACCAAGGACGGGAGCCTCTCCGCCCACTTCGAGCACACTATCGCGATTACCGAGGGCGGCCCGGACGTCCTGACCGCAAGTGGGGGGGAGGGGGGGCTTTGAAAAAAAAGGGCGCCTGGGGTAACATGCTAATTTGTGTGCCATAAAGGAGGAACACGGAGGCTTGTCAGCAAAAGAGGAAGCCATAGAGGTAGAGGGAACCGTATTGGAACCGTTGCCCAACGCCATGTTCAGAGTGGAGTTGGACAATGGGCACAAGGTGCTGGCGCACATATCGGGAAAGATGCGGATGCACTACATTCGAATTCTTCCCGGCGACAACGTAACGGTTGAGCTTTCTCCTTACGACCTGTCGAGGGGGAGGATCACCTACCGGTACAAGTAGCGGGCTGGATCGGTTCGGGGGAACAGAGATGAAAGTTAGACCGTCGGTAAAGAGAATGTGTGACAAGTGCAAGTTGATCCGCAGGAACGGCAGGGTCATGGTTATCTGCAGTAACCCCCGCCACAAGCAGCGGCAGGGCAAATAGACGAAAGGAACCGGCTTGGCAAGAATCGCTGGCGTTGATCTCCCCAGGGAGAAGCATGTAGACATAGCCCTGACTTATATATACGGCATCGGCCTGTCTCGCGCCCGGAAGACCTGCGAAGGCGCGGGGATTACCCCCGAGACCAAGGTACGGGACCTCACCGACGAGGAGATCGTAAGGCTCAGGGAGTTCATTGACCGCAACTACCAGATCGAGGGAGACCTGCACAGGGAACGTTCGCAGAACATCAAGCGGCTGATGGAGATCGGCTGTTACCGGGGCCTGAGGCATCGCCGGGGCCTCCCGGTGAGGGGCCAGAGGACGCATACAAACGCACGTACACGGAAAGGCCCCCGGCCACAGGTCGGGATCAAGAAGAAAAAGAGGCAGGCGCAGTAGGTAGTGTTCCGTCTCATAAATGCGGTGAAGCACCGAGAGCGTCGATGCGCCGCGCCAGCAAGGCGCGCGACTGAGGCGTACTCACTGAGTACGGCGCAGGGAGCGGAACGTAGCGGGAGCGGATGCAGCGGCACTCGAATGCCATTGCATTTATGAGACGGAACACTAGATGCGAGAAAGGGGTGGATGTTGCCTAAACCAGGGAAAAGCCGGCCGAGAGGGCGGAAGAAGGTCAAAAGGAACGTGCCTCAGGGGATAGCGCATATAAGGGCTACGTTCAACAACACCATCATAACCATCACAGACCTGGAGGGGAACACCATAGCATGGTCGAGTGCGGGGTCAATCGGTTTCAAGGGCTCCCGCAAGAGCACCCCGTTTGCGGCGCAACAGGCCGCCGAGGCAGCGGCTAAACGCGCCCAGGAACACGGGATGCGCAAGGTCGAAGTAAGGGTCAAGGGCCCCGGCTCCGGGAGAGAGACGGCGATCCGGACCCTGCAGGCCAGGGGGCTCGAGGTGGGTTCGATAAAGGACGTTACGCCGGCCCCCCACAACGGGTGCCGACAGAAGAAGAAAAGGAGAGTGTAGGGCTTGGGCAGATACACTGGATCGGTTTGCAAGCAGTGCCGCAGGGAGAGGACCAAGCTTTACCTCAAGGGCGAGCGATGTGACACGGACCGTTGCTCGATGGAGCGGCGCGGTTACCCGCCCGGTGAGCACGGCCGGAGAAGGGTAAGAGAGTCCGATTACCTGATACAGATAAGGGAGAAGCAGAAGGCGCGTCGTGTCTACGGGGTGATGGAACGGCAGTTCCGCACCTACTACCAGCGGGCGTTGCAGGAGAAGGGGATCACCGGTGAGAACCTGCTGCGGTTGCTGGAGAGCCGCCTGGACAACACGCTCTACAGGGCGGGCCTGGCGGCGAGCCGGAAACAGGCACGGCAACTGGTTTCCCACGGGCACGTGATGGTGAACGAGAAAAAAGTGGACATCCCATCCTGCCAGGTGAAGGAGGGCGACGTTATCGGCATCGCTTCCAGAAGCAGGGAACTCGGGGTGTTCAAGGAGGCGGCCCAGGGCCCTCAGCGCGAGCAGGTCCCCTGGCTGCAGGTGGACCGGAAGAAGATGGCCGCAACGGTGGTCGAGAGCCCGGGGGGTTATAATCCGGATGTCGAGATCCGGGACGAGATGATAGTGGAGCTCTACTCGCGGTAGAGCCTACCGACTTTGCGGAGGGGGGTCTGTTGCTAGGAATCCAGAAGCCACAGATTAAGGTGCTTGATTTGAACGATACCGAGGGGGTGTTCGTTATCGAGCCCCTGGAGAGAGGTCTAGGGCACACGCTGGGCAACTCTATGAGGAGGGTACTCCTTTCCTCAATCCCCGGCGCCGCGGTGACCTCGGTTAAGATCGCGGGGGTGCAGCACGAGTACGGGGCGATCGAGGGGGTCCGTGAGGACACTATTGAGATACTGCTGAACATCAAGGAGCTGGTGTTGAGCCTGGACGACGACGAGCCCGCTACCATCAAGCTCAAAGGTGTAAAGGCGGGGGAGCTTACCGCCAAGAATATCGAGGCGCCTTCCACCGTGGAGGTGCTGAACCCGGAGCAGCATATCGCTACTCTTACCAAGAAGTGCAAGTTCGAGATGGAGATGGTGGTGGAGACCGGGCGAGGTTACGCGACGGCGGAGGACAACGAGAAGGAAGGCGACCCCATCGGGGTAATCCCGGTGGACTCGGTGTACTCCCCGGTGAGTAACGTCAAGTTCCGGGTTGATTACACCCGCGTGGGCCAGCGGACCGACTTTGACAAGCTTACCCTTTTCGTCAGGACCAACGGCGGCATTAAGCCGGACGAGGCGGTAAGCATCGGCGCCAGGATTCTCATCGAGCATATCAACCTCCTGGTGAACCTCGCCCAGGAGGCCGGGCTGGAAGGGGTGTTCGAGCCCTCAGAGGCCAGCCCCGCGGCGGGACTTGATACCAGTATCAGCGACCTGGAACTCAACGTGAGGGCCCACAACTGCCTGCAGAAGGCGAAGATCGAGACTCTGGCCGACCTGGTGAGCCATACCGAGGAGGAGTTGATGGGTATAAGGAACCTCGGCGCCAAGACGGTCGAGCTCATCAAGGAGAAGTTGGAGGCCAGGGGCCTGCCACTGAAGCAGCCGGAATAAGGTTGGTGATCTCTGATGCCGAAGCCGAAGAAAGGTCCGAGACTTGGGGGCAGCGCGTCTCACCAGAAGGCGATGCTCGCCAACCTGGCCCGCGAGGTGATAACCCATGGGAGGATCACCACCACCGAGACCCGCGCCAAGATGGCCCAGCCGGTGGTTGACCGGTTGATTACTTACGGGAAGGCCGGGGATGTACACTCGCGCCGCGAGGCGTTGAAGGTTATAGGCGATCGCAACACAATCCACAGGTTGTTTGACGAGGTGGCGCCCCGCTACAGCGATCGCGACGGGGGGTACACCAGGATTCTCAAGCTGGGGCCCCGGCAGGGCGACAACGCCCCGATGGTCCTGCTGGAGTTTGTGTAACCGCCAAACAAACGGGGACCCCCACCTCGATCCTCCCCCTGCGAGGGACAATAAACGTATCCCTTCCCCCCGTTGGGGGGACCCCCACCTCGATCCTCCCCCTGCGAGGGGGAGGAATAAGTGGGTTCCCCCTGCGAGGGACAATAAACGTATCCCTTCCCCCCGTT